>NZ_FAOZ01000035.1:0-81144 GCF_001536285.1 Parafrankia irregularis
TTCCTGCACCACGGCGCCCCCGGGCTCCTCCACCCCACCCACACCCTCGTCCTGCACCTGCAGCCCACCGACCTACGGCCAGACACCACCGCGACCGGCAGCACCACCCCGGCCGCCCTGCCCCCGACGGTCCTGCGACGCCTCGGCTGCGACAGCCTCGTCCAAGCCCTGCTCGTCGACCCGCACGGCAACCCACTGGCCCTCGGTCGCCGCCACCGCTTCCCCACCAGCCGGCTACGCACCGCCGTCCACGCCCGTGACCACGGCACCTGTCAGTACCCGGGCTGCGACCACACCCGATGGCTGAACATCCACCACCTCACCGGCTGGGCCAACGGCGGCCGCACCGACCTCGACAACCTCGTCCTCCTCTGCGGCACCCACCACCGCCACCTCCACGAGGAAGGCATCGTGCTCCGCAGAACCCCCGACGGCACCACCACCGCGCTGCTCCCCGACGGCCGCACCCTCACCCCCGCACCACCCGTCACACCCGGGGAACACCCCACCACCGCCCTCGCCGACGACACCGGGCACGTCGCACCAGACGCCGTCACCACCCGCGACGGCGGCCGGCTCAACCTCGGCGAATCCCTCTTCGTACTCCTCCAGGACCACGCAACCGTCGCGTAGCTAGCTTCGGGCGAGGTCGGCGGCGCCGACGATGCCGGCGGCGGAGCCGAGCGTGGCGACCACCACGTCGGCCTCCGGCCGGTGACCGCGGCCGGACAGCACCGAGCGGAACCGGGTGCGTGCCGGGCCGACCAGCAGCTCGCCCGCGTCCGAGACGCCACCGCCGACGACGAAGCGGCTCGGATCAAGGACGGCGGCCAGGTTCGCGAGACCCTGGCCGAGCCAGTGACCGACCTGCTCCAGGCATGCCAGCGCGGCCGGGTCACCCTGCTGCGCGGCGGCCGTGACATCCGGGCCGGTCAGGTCCGCTGCCTGGCGCCCGCCCAGCATCCGCAGAGCCGCCTCGGGCGACTCCGCCGCGATCTCACGAGCCGCCCGGACGACCGCCCGGCCGCTGGCGTACTGCTCCCAGCAACCGGTGTTCCCGCAGCCGCACTCGTGGCCACCGGGAACCATCTGCATGTGGCCCATCTCCGCGCCGATCCCGAACGCGCCACGGTGCAGCAGCCCGTTCAGGACGATGCCACCGCCGATGCCCGTCCCGACCGTGACGCAGACCAGGTCGGAATGGCCGCGGCCCGCGCCGAAGCGGTACTCGGCCCAGGCCATGGCGTTCGCGTCGTTCTCGACCACCACGGGCAGGCCGACACGGTCCGCCAGCACCTGCCGCAGCGGCTCGTCCCGCCACGCCAGGTTGGGCGCGAAGAGCACGGTGGAGCGATCCCGGTCGATCCAGCCCGCGGCGCCGACACCGACCGCGCGGATCTCGAAGCTCTGCCGCAGCTCGGCCACCAGTTCGACGACGACTTCGGCGACCTCGACCGGATCATGGCTCGGGGTCGGTCGCCGCGTGGAGGCCAGCACCGTCCCCTGGGCGTCGATGACACCGGCGGCGACCTTGGTCCCGCCGATGTCCACCCCGATCGCCAGGTCCCTGTCCCCCATGGGGGCGGCCGCCGACCCGGTGGTCACTGGGCGCTCACCTCACATTTATCTTCTGCACGCGGGGTCGGGCCGACCCCTGGGATGTTGGCTGGGATGTCGCTGTCGTCCGGCTCTCGGCCGGTTCGTCACGGTGATCAGCATTCCAGGCCCCCCAGGCCGCACGGACGGCGGCACCGAGCGACGTCGCGGCGGAGAGCAGGTGGCCGGCGACCTCCGCGACCTCGGCGTGCTCGCCGCGCAGACCGGCCAGGAGCCGACAGACCGGGCACACACAGCACGGCCACTCATGGCCGGCCGGCGCGGAGCCCGGTCCCGCGCCCGAGCCCGCCTTCGCGCCCGGGCCGGCCTCCGCGCCTTGGTCAGGCTCCGCGCCTTGGTCAGGCTCGGCGGCAACCTCGGAGGCGTCCTCCGGCGGGCGGGGTCCGTCCTGCGCGCGGGGATCGCGGTCCGCGGCCATCCATTTCTGGACCGCCGCCGCCAACAGGGCGGCCTCCTGCGCGAGCGAGCCGACAACCTCTCGCGCGCTTCCCTCGCCCGGACCGGCACCGGGCCGCTCACCCGCGGGTTCGCCCGCTGAGCCACCCGAACCCGGGCGGGCACCCGCGCCCGCGGGGCCGCGCAGCGTCGACTCGCTCACGCGCGGACCCACTGTGCCGGGTCGGGCACGAACGACACCGTCAGCCTGTCCTCGGCGAGGTGAGCGCCGAGGACGTCGCACCGGCGCAGCGCGGCCGGCAACGAGACATGCCGGCGATCCGATCCGACGCTGACGACGAGATCGTCCCCGACGCGGGCGAGATCCACCTCCGACCGGTGGACGAACGGCAGCTCGAACGACATCTCGTAGCCGGACTCGGTGCGTTCCACCCGTGGGGTGGCACCGTCCTCGCCGCGGTGCGTGCCGAGCACAGCGGCCGGGTCCCGCCCGTCGTAGGCCGCGGCGCCGAACGCCGCCAGCTCCTCAAGCCCGAGCGGCTCACCGGCCCGGTAGGCCGCGGCCAGCACCGGCAGCGGGGCGACCAGCTCCGCGATCTCGGCGAGCTGGTCGCGGTGCGCCGCCGCCCATCCCGCCCGCCACGCGTCGCCACCGTCCTGGCCGATCACCCGGTTCACGATCACCGCGTCCACCCCGATGCCATGCAGGGACAGCCCGCCCAGGGTGCGACGGGTCTGCGCGAGCGCGGACGTCTCGGGAGTCAGCACGAGCCGCACGCTGGTCACCGCCGGGTCCGCGAGCAGGGCGCGCATCTCGTGTGCGAGCGCCGCCAACCCGGAGACAGCCTCGTAGGCGGGCCCGGCCATGGCGGCGAGGCGCCCGACGAACCGGCCCGACAGCGGCACGGGCAGCGGCAGCCCCGGTCGCATCCAGCGGGCGAGCGCCCCGTCGGGCGGGCCCAGCCGCCGGCAGCCCCAGGCGAGCGTCTCCGGGCTGGCGAGCAGCCGCAGGGCGGCGCTCGCCGGCCCCGCGTCGACGACGACGACGTCATAGCGGTCGGCCCTGATCCGGTCGCGCAGCTCCAGCAGCGTCAGCGCCTCCAGGGCACCGGGCAGCCGCAGGAGCTCCTCAACCTCAAGCGGGTCGAGGTCGAGGCCGGAGTCGGGCAGCCCGGCGGCGATCAGCGCGCGGACCCGCGGCCACCGCTCGGCGAACGCGTGCCGCAGATCGGTCTGGAGGGCGAACAGCCCGGATTCGAGCTCGACCTCGGCCGGCCCCAGCGGATGGTCCAGGACACCGGCGAGGCCGGCGGCCGGGTCCACGGAGACGACGAGAGTCCGATAGCCGCGCTGGGCCGCGAGGGTGGCGGTCGCCGCGGCGACCGTCGTGGTCCCGCCCCCGCCCTTGCCCGTAAGGAGCACACACCGCACCGGTGGTCAGCTCTCCGCGAGCTTCTCGACGTGCTTCTTCAGGTCCTTCAGCGCCGCGTCGACGATGCCGGTCTGGACCTTGCGCCGCAGAATGCCGGGGATCTTGACCTTCAGCTCCACCGTGAGCTCGTAGGTCACCTCGGTGCGACCGTCGCCGAGATCACGCAGGGTGTAGCCGCCGTCCTGGGCGGACATCGTCTGGCCGGAGACGAGGCTCCAGCTGACCTGCTCGTCGCCCTTCCAGACGTACTCGTTGACGAACTCGTCCTTCACCACGACCGCGTTGATCCGGAACCGGGCCTGCTGCGGACGGCCTTCCGGCCCCACCGCGAGGATCTCGGCCTCCTCGATCTGCCCCACCCAGGTCGGGTAGGCGGCGATGTCCGCGATGGCCCCCATGACGACAGCCGGCCGGGCATCGATGACGATCGACGACTGCGCGTGATCCGCCATAAGCCGTCCGCACCTCCACATCTCATCGCCCCGGCGGAGACAGCGGGCCGGTCGCGAGGCCGCACGCTGTGACCGGCGGTGGCTACTGACCCGCGCCGCAGGGCACAGGACGAATGCCCGATCGATCGTTGAGGCTACCGGAATCCCGGCGCCGCGCCGGGTGGCCTACCACTCGAGGACGTACGGCGTGCCCCGCGCGTTGAAGTGGCCCACGTTCACACAGCGGGTGGTGCCGATTTCCAGCTCCGCGACCAGCGGCTGGTGTACGTGCCCGAACAGCACATACCGCGGCCGCGTCGCGTGGATCGCCTCCAGCACGGCCTTGCTGCCACGCTCGAAACGCTCGGCGACGGTGTCGTAGACCAGTTCGGGGACATGCGGCGGGATGTGGCAGCACAGGACGTCCACCGCCCCCACGGCGGCCACCTTCGCCGCGTAGGCGTCGTCGTCGATCTCGAACGGGGTGTTCATCGGCGTCCGTAGGCCGCCGCCGACGAAACCGAAGGTCAGGCCGCCGATCTCGACGGTCTGGCCATCCAGCAGGGTCACCCCGTCACGCAGGAAGTCGGGGTAGAGCTCCGGCAGGTCCACGTTGCCGTAGGTGAGGTAGGTCGGCGTCGGGAAGGCGGCGAACATGGCGGCGTACTGGCGCCGGATGGCGGCTTCCACAACGGCCGACCGGTTGCCGTCGACACTCGCCCACAGTTTGCGGGACCATTCCCGCGCCTCGTCGAACCGCTGCTCGGTCCGCAGCTCGATCATCCGGCGCACCGCCTCGGCGCCGAAGAGGTCGCCCATGATCCCGCGGCTGTGATCCCGGTAGTCGATGAACAGGATCAGATCGCCGAGGCAGATGAAGGCGTCGGCACCCACGGCGGCGCCCGGGATCGCGTCCGACCGCCCGTGGACGTCGCTCACCACATGCACCCGCACCTCAGAGAGCTTAGGTCAGGGACACTTTCCCGCACCAACCGTCAGCCCGTGGCGCGACGTGACGTCGGCGCCCGAACCGGGCCGCTCGGCGTAACCGGGGAAATCGCAACCGGGGAATTGAGGCTGCTCGCCGTGGCGCGACTCACAGGCTAACGTCACTTGACCCGCTGTCGTCACAAAGATGACAGCCACCCTTCAACTTCCCCACCGGCGGCCCCGCCCCGTCGCCGGGCCCGTCGCACCTGCCCAGCACACCTGCCCCGGCCCGACCACGGGCTTGACCACCGGCCTCCGACACCCCCACCGGACGGCCCCGTCATCCTGAGGAGCTCCCGTGCGCGAGTACGCCTCCCCCGCCCAGGTCACCGTGGCGGACGACCTGACGCTGAGCGACGCGATCTTCACCAACGCGCAGCGCGTCCCGAACAAGGTCATCGTCAGGCACAAGGTCAACGACGCCTACGTCGACATGACCGCGAGCGAGTTCCGCGATCTGGTCGTACGCACCGCCGCCGGGCTCGTCGCCCGCGGCCTGCAGCCCGGCGACCGCTTCGCGATCATGAGCCGCACCCGGTACGAGTGGACGGTCCTCGACTACGCGGTGTGGGCGGCGGGTGGCATCACCGTGCCGATCTACGAGACCTCGAGCGCGGCGCAGATCGAATGGATCATGTCCGACTCGGGGACCGTGCTCGCCGTGGTCGAGTCCGACGAGCACGCGGCACTGGTGGCCGAGGTCCGCGACCGGCTGCCCGCCCTACGGGAGGTCCTGGTCCTCGACCAGGGCGCCCTCGACACCCTGGGCGAGGCCGGGGCGGGCACCGGGGTCGGTGCCGAGGAGCTCGCGGCGGCGCGCTCCGACGTCACGGCGGACAGCATCGCCACGGTCATCTACACCTCGGGCACCACCGGCCGGCCCAAGGGCTGCGAGCTGTCGCACCGCGCGCTGCTGTTCAACGCCCTGGCCAGCGCGGAGGCGATGCCGAACCACTTCACCGAGGACGCGTCGACGCTGATGTTCCTGCCGTTGGCGCACGTGCTCGCCCGCACCATGCAGTGCACGATCATCAACAACGCCCGCTGCATCGCCTACACACCGGACACCAACACACTGCTGGCCGACCTCGCCAAGGTCCAGCCGACCTTCATCCTCGCGGTGCCGAGAGTCTTCGAGAAGGTGTACGCCGGAGCCCGGGCGAAGGCGCACGCCGATGGAAAGGGCCGCATCTTCGACGCGGCCGAGGCCACCGCGGTCGCCTACAGCCGCGCCCTCGACCAGGGCGGCCCGGGCCTGCCACTGCGGCTGAAGCACGCGGTGTTCAGCCGGCTCGTCTACAGCAAGCTGCGGGCCGCGCTGGGCGGCAACATCACCCACGGGATCAGCGGCGGGGCTCCGCTGAACGTCCACCTCTGCCACTTCTTCCGCGGCATCGGCTTCCTCATCCTGGAGGGCTACGGCCTGACCGAGTCCACCGCCGCGGCCACGGTGAACCGGCCGGAGTCACTGAAGATCGGCACCGTGGGCCTCCCGCTGCCCGGGGTCACGGTCCGCATCGCCGACGACGGCGAAGTGCTGCTGCGCGGCGACCTGGTGCTCAGCGGCTACCGCAACAACGAGACCGCAGGCAAGGAGGCCCTGGACTCCGACGGCTTCCTGCGCACCGGTGACCTCGGCTCGCTCGACGAGACGGGGCATCTGCGGATCACCGGCCGGAAGAAGGAGATCCTGGTGACCGCCGGCGGCAAGAACGTCGCCCCGGCGCCGCTGGAGCAGCGGATCGGCCAGCACCCGCTGGTCGGGCAGGCGATGCTCGTCGGCGACCAGCGGCCGTTCATCGCCGCCCTCATCACCCTGGACCCCGAGGCGTTCGCCACCTGGCTCAAGGCCAACGGGCGCCCGGCGACCACCACCCCCAGCGACCTCGCGAACGACCCCACGCTGGTGGCCGAGATCCAGCAGGCCGTGGACGCCGCGAACGCCACGGTCTCCCACGCCGAGGCGATCAAGAAGTTCGTGATCCTCCCGTATGACTTCACCATCGCCAGCGGCGAGCTGACCCCCAGCCTCAAGGTGAAGCGCAACGTGGTGATGGAGCGCTTCGCGGACACGGTGGAAGCCATCTACGCGACCCCCCGCGTCACCACCTGACGCCGCACGACCGCCCGGCCGCCCGGCCGGGCCGACCGACCGACCGGGCGGTGGGCTCGGCCGGGCGGGCGGTGGGCTCGGCCGGGCGGAACGCCTGTTCAGGCGAGCAGCAGCTCATGCAGCTGGCTCGCCAGGACGTCCCATCGCCAGCGCAACTCGACCCACGCACGCCCCGCCGTGCCCATCGACCGGGCCCGGTCCGGGTCGGCCAGGAGATCACCGACCGCGCGGACCAGCCCGCGCAGGTCCTGGCCGTCGACGACGACTCCGGTGCGCTGGTCGAGAACCGCGTCGGGGGCACCCCCACTGCGCCCGGCGACGACCGGCAGGCCCGTCGCCGACGCCTCCAGGTAGACGATGCCCAGCCCCTCGACCTCCAGCCCGGCCCGCCGGTTGCGGCACGGCATCGCGAACACGTCGCCGGCCGCGTAGTGGGCCGGCAGCTCCTCCCAGGGCACCGAACCGGTCAGCACCACATGGTCGGCCACGTCGTTCTCACGGATGAGCCGGGCGAGCTCCTGCCGGTACGGCCCGCCACCGACGAGCAGCAGCGCGGTGCCCGGGACCCGGCGACGCAACGCCGGCAGCGCCCTGATCAGCATGTCCTGACCCTTGCGAGGCACCAGCCGGCTCACGCACACGACCACCGGACGACCGTCGAGCTGGTAGCGGCGGCGGATCTCGTCCCGGCCCTCACCCGGGCGGAACAGCGCGGGATCAACCCCGCTGGGCAGCCTGGCCAGGTCAGGGCGCGCACCGAGGGCCGGCGCGAGGCGCGCCCGGGTGTAGTCGGTGAGATAGGTGACGACGTCGGTGGTCGACCCGATCCGCCGCAGTAACTGCCGCGGCCCGGGCAACGCCGCCCAGCCCACCTCGTGGCCGTGGGTGCTCGCGACCACCCGCCGGGCGTCGATCTCGCGACGCAGCCGGGAGCCCAGCAGGCCGAGCGGCGCGGCCGCACCGAACCACAGGGTGTCGCACTTCTCGGCCCGGGCGATCTCCCGGGCCCGGCGCAGCACATCCGGTGTGGGCAACATCAGGGACGTCGGATGCCGGATGACGGGGAAGGGCGCCGCCGCGTCGAACTCGGCGGCTCCGCGCCAGGCCGGTGCGTACACGACGACCTCGTCCGACGGAAGGCGCGAGGCGAAGTTGTGCACATACGCCTGGATTCCGCCCGGACGCGGCGGAAAATCGTTGGTCACCGTGAGCACCCGCACGCGGTCATGCTCCCGCATCACCCGTGCCAGGGGCCGCGTGGGACGCGCTAGTTCTCATCCGGCGTCCGAACTTCACCCAGGCCGACGACACCAGGCATCCATCCGCACACGGATCGCTGCCGTTCGGACTGTTGACCTGCCCGCCGCACCGCGGCGGACATCAGCCAGAAACCGGACGACCGCGGGGTGACACGCCCGGAACGGATCAGGCCGCCTCGAATCCGCGCGGCATGCGAATCAGGCCGCCGGCGGCCAGCACCTCCAGCGCCCGGCGCTCGTCGTCATCCCACTCCGGCGCTCCGCTCGGCGTGGCCAGCAGAAAGGTCATCACACAGCCCTCACAGGCGGCCTTCTGCGCTGTGCACGTGTCGCAGTCGATCAGCATCGCGCTCACCTCTCGCCCTCACGGCGGCGGCCGCGCACCGGCCGGCCCGCACCGGCCTCGCGGCCACGCCGAAATCGGACACCAGTTCGACAGGTGTCACGCTAGAGCGGGGGTACGACAGTTTTCGGCGGCGGTTTCCGGCGACGGTTCTCGGCGGCGTCAGCGGTCCAGGCGGGAGAGCAGGGCGTCCGAGGAGACCGTGCGCGCTCCCAGAGCCCCGCAGTTGTCCGCTACCTCGCGATCGGACGTCACGACCGCGACCGGGCGGCCCTGCGGCTCAGCCCGCACGAGACGCCGGATCTCGTCGTCGGCGAGCTCGCCGGCCTGGCTGAACACAACCCGCACGCCGCGCGGCATGGCCACGCCGACCGGGCGGGCGAGGACAGCCGTCGCGTCGAAGACGACCGTCACCTCCGTGTCCGGCGACCGGCCCGCGAGCGCCCCGAGACCGGCCAGCAGCCGCGCCCGCTGCGCCTGCAACGTCAGGCTGCCGTAGCCGCGCTTGGTGACGTTGTACCCGTCGATGATCAGATGCAGGCCTGGAACCGCGAGGACGTCGTCGATGATGGTGGGGTCGTCCTCGGCGCGTCCCCGCCCGCCGACGCCGGAGAACGGGTCGAAGGCCCGCCCGCCGCTCTCGGAGCGCACGAGCAGGTCGGCGGGCCGCGCGACGGTCGTCGGCAGCGAAAGCTCCCGCCGGACACCGTTCGCCGCGGCCATCAGCGTGTCGAGCAGCACCCGCAACCGTGCCTCGTCCATGCTGCGCGACTCCCGGTTGTCGCGGCGGGTCGCGGAAGCCGCGGCCTCCAGATCAGCGACCTTCGCCCGCAGCCGCCTCGCCTCGGCCTCGGCCTCCCGGGCGGTCTGCAACGCGGCGTCCCGTGCCGCCTCCGCGGCCAGGCTGATCTCCCGCGCCGTGACCTCGGCCCGCCGCACCCGATCGGCGGAGGCCCGCAGGCGGCGACGGCCCTCCTCCACGTCCGCCCGGGCCTGCTCGAGCTGGCCCCGCAGCTGCTCCTGCTCGGCACGCGCCAGCCGCCGGACGGCCTCGATCTGTTCCTCGAGGCGGCGGATCTCCTGCGCCGCCGCGTCGATCCGCGCCGAGGTGACCTCCTGCGCCGAGGATCGGGCCGCCTCCTCGACGAGCACCGCCCACTCCGCGGTCCGCAGGATGTAGGCGATGGCCGCGACCTGAGCGGGCGGCGCGGCCGGCGGCGGACCGTCCGGGGCGGTCACAGCGGCGACGAGGTCCGGGTTCGTCCGACGCACCCAGTCCGCCACCCGGCCCCGGAAATGGGCGTCGTTCTCCATCGCGGAGGCCAGCGGCACGGCACCGAGACGGGCTCGTCGTGACGGTTTGAAGCGGCGCACGGCGAGCAGGCTGGGCGGGACGACCGACTCCGCGAGGTCGGCCAGCGTGTCGGCGGCGTAGGCGACGACCTGCGCTCGCACATCCGCGGGGAGTGTGTCGTTCATCCGACAGCTCCGGCTCGCCGGGATTGTCTGACGTCTCCGACCGAAGAAGAAACCAGCACGAATCGCCGCAGGCCCCCCGGCTCAGACACGCCACGGGTCGAGACGCCGACCACCCGCAGCCGGTCTGACGCGCGAGGCGATTCCACGGGCACGGGGACTCCGGAACGAACGACGACAGCGACGGTCCAGAGTATCGGTCGGTGCACCCACGCCTCCCCGACGCATGAGATCGCCCGGCCGCTGCCGGTATCTCCGCGCTCACCCGGCCATGACCGAACCGGCCGCGACCGGACCCACGGTGTTCCCTGCCCGCCCACCCTCGCCTGCCCGTCCACCCTGACCTACCTGCCCGCCCCGGCCTCCCCGCCCACCCTGTGACCTGCCTGCCCACCCGGATCGACGTCCACCCGCGCCGCGGGAACACGTACCGAACGACACCCCTCACCGAACGGCGTCCAGGAACAACAGTGCGCGGCGATCAGCAATGGGGCCGGCCGTGAACGCAACGTGCCAGACGCAAACAGCGACGAGTCCGACCAGAAAACGGGCGGCATTGTGCGTCCAGAGTGCGCCGAGCGCGGTCCCTCCGCGTCCCGACCGGAGCAGCAACAGCTTCACCAAGACCACTAAGGGCTGAAAAGAGGGCCATTGTCCGCGTCGATATACGTCTTATGTAACCTCGCCGTGGTTATTTGTGCTCCGCCTCGTTGGACGCGCGACGGCGGCCGTCGAGAGGACCTGTGTGACCGACCAGAACCCATCCGGCCAGCCTGCGCCCGGGCTGGACAACCAGGAGACCCAGCGGGCTCCCAGCACCTCGTGGCAACAGCCGGCAGGCGCTGGAAGCCCGCCGGCCAACGCCGGTGCGACACCTCCGCCCGCGCCGGTGCCGCAGTGGGGAGGTGGCACCCCGGCTCCCGGTCAGGAGGGCGGCTGGCCGTCGCCGCCGCCCGCCGGCGCCTGGGGGGCGCCGCCGGCAGCCGGTCCCACGCCGGAAAGCTCGTGGCCGGGTGCTGGGCATTCGCAGCCACAGCAGCAGTGGCCACCGCAGAGCACTGACACGCCCTGGGGCCATCAGGCACCGCCCGCCACCGGCTGGCAGCAGCCCGGCGGGCAGGCACAGCAGGGCGTGCCGGCCAGCGGCTGGCCGCAGCCCGGCGGCTACCCCGGTCAGTACCCTCCGGCCGACTACCAGGGGCAGCCCGGCCAGTACCCACCGGCCGGCTTCTCCGGCGCGCCCGACCAGTACGCGCAGGCCAACTACCAGGGCTACCCACCGCAGGGCCCGCCGGGGCCCGGGCAGTTCCAGGAGCAGCCGGGACAGTGGCCCCAGCCCGCAGGACCCACTCCGGCTCCGCGGCGACGCAACCCCGCGGTGATCATCGTTCCGCTGGCGGTTGTCGCCGCGGTCGTTCTGGGCCTGGTCATCGCCTTCGCCGCCGGGGGCGGCGACGATGACTCCGACCAGACCGTCGCGGCGTCCACTCCCGCCACGGTCACGCTGCCCAGCCTCGGGGCGAGCGGTGCCGCGGCTCCCGGCGGTGGAGCCGCGCCGGGTACCGCACCGCCCGCGGGCGGTGCCGCCGCCCCGCAGGCGTCGGCGCCCGCAGGCTGCACGCCGCTCACCCCCGCCAACCCGCCCGCGGGCGTGGCCGGGCTGGGTGGCTCGTCGTCGGTCACCGGCAAGGGCACGTCCTCGTACAGCACCTTCGACGCCAAGGCCACGCTGAACTCGGTCTGCACCTCGACGGCGAGGGTCGAGGAGTACGGCGACCCGCCGGTCCAGGGAGCCTTCTACGTCCTGAACGTGACCGTGGAGGTCAGCGCGGGCGACATCTCGGCCGCTCCCGACGACTTCTACATCCAGACCACGGACGGCAGCCGGTACGACGGTGAGTTCAGCTCGCTCGTGCCCAAGCTCTACACCAGCAACGTCAAGGCCGGACAGAAGGTCACCGGGTTCGTGCTCATCGACGCGCCCCTCGGCCACTTCACGCTCAACTGGGAGCCGCTGTTCGCGGTACAGCCCGCGAAGTTCCAGCTCTGACCCTGACCTGACCGTCGGCGCACCGGCTCCACCGTCGGTGCGCCGACTCGGCCGCCGAGGCTGGGGCTGCCGCCGAGGCTGGGGCTGCCGCCGAGCCGGGGCCGAGGCTGTTGCCGAGCCACCCGCTTTTCCTCTCAAGAGGGATGAAACGGGCGAGAGTTCGCCTGGCGACCCGCGAGAAGTGAGGGTTTTGGTCGTTGGAACGACCAAAACCCTCCGCTCTTGCGACTCGCCAAACCGGGCCACCGGGACTGCCGGGCAGGACGACCGCCTCCCACCCGGACTCCACCGCCGGTTCAGCACGACGCACCGAACACCCACGCAGGCTCGGCGGACTGCCCCCTGAGCCGCAGTGTTTCCGAGCTGGCGGATGATCAGGTCTGGCTGTGGCCCTGCGCCGCGAGCGCCGCGCGCAGCCGCTCGGCCGCGTCGTCCATCACGGCCGGGTCGGGGTCCCGGTCGGCGAGCGCGAAGCTCAGCTGCGCCTCCGACTCGATGGGGATCAGGTGCACGTGGGTGTGCGGAACCTCCAGGCCCGCGAGGATCGCGGCCACCCGGCGCGGCTTGAACGCCGCGTCCATCGCCCGCCCGATCGTGGCCGCGGCGGACCACACGGACCGCACCACATCGTCGGGCAGGTCGATCCAGTGGTCAATCTCCAGCCGGGGCACCACGAGCGTGTGACCGGGGCGGATCGGTGCGATCGAGAGGAAGGCGACCGAGACCTCGTCCGAGTAGACGATGCGACCGGGCAGCTCGCCGTTGATGATCCGGGTGAAGACACTGGCCATAGCGGGACCCTACCGAGATCGCCGCCACCGCACGCTCGTCGCGACACGACAACAGCTATCGAATTGCACTTTTGTAACAAAACGGAGAATGCGCACACTGTACTCACGAGTAGGACACGCCGGATCCCCACTGGTGCACCAACTTGCCCGGCCATGCGGAATGATGCTTCAGGTGGCCAGGTTTGAGACGAACGGCATCAAGGTCGGTCGAATCAGTGTCGACTGTAGCGATGTGGGCACTATGGTCCGTTTCTGGTCCGCGGCCCTGGGCTACGAGGTGTCGGAGCAGGCACGCGACGCCGCCCTGCTGCACCACCCCGCGGGAGCCGGGCCCAAGCTCCTGCTCCGGCAGCGGGCCAGGCAACGGTCCGTGCGCTGGCCGGGGCGCCGCGGTGGCCGGCGCGACGAGCACGGCGCAGTGCCGGACGAGGACCCCAACCGCCTGCACCTGGAGCTGTTCGCCGCCGACGCCGAGCGGGTCGTCGGCTGGCTGGCCACGCTGGGGGCCCGCAAGCTGTCCCGGTACGAGTCGCACGGCGAGACCGGCTACGTGCTGCGCGATCCGGAGGGCAACGAGTTCCGCGTGATGAACGCCGGGCCCACGGCGTTCGCCCGCCCGTTCTCCTGAGGCCGGTGCCGCCCCCTCCCCCGATGCCCGACCCGATGCCCGGGACGGGCCCTGGCGAGAGCTGTCGTACCCGCCGCCTAGGGTGTGCCCGTGTGCCCTGTTCCCGCCCGTTCCGGTGCAGCTCCGCGCCAGGCGAGTCTCGCTGAGCTCGGCCGCCCGCTGGCCGACCTGACCTTCGTCGTCGTCGACCTGGAGACCACCGGTGGTTCCCCGGCGACATCCGAGATCACCGAGATCGGCGCGGTGAAGGTCCGCGGCGGGCAGGTCCTGGGCGAGATGTCGTCCCTGGTCCGGGCGTCCACGCCGATCCCCGCGGTGGTGTCGGTGCTCACCGGGATCACCGACAGCATGCTGGCCACGGCGCCGACCCTCGACGAGGTCGTGCCGACCTTCCTGGAGTTCTCCCGCGGGGCGGTGCTCGTCGCCCACAACGCCGCGTTCGACCTCGGCTTCCTGCGCGCGGCGGCGCAGGCGTGCGGCTATCCCGTCCCGGCCTGGGAGCACCTCGACACGGTGCTCATCGCACGCCGGGTGGTGACCCGGGACGAAGCCCCGAACTGCCGGCTGGCATCGCTGGCCACGCTGTTCGGCAGCCCGACCGAGCCGAACCACCGGGCCCTGGCCGACGCCCGGGCCACCGTCGCCGTCCTGCACGGGCTGTTCGAGCGGCTGGGCAATCTCGGCGTCACCACGCTGGAGGACGTGCGGGAGTACAGCGCGCGGGTCTCCCCCGCCCAGCGGCGCAAGCGCCACCTCGCCGACGACCTGCCGACCGGCCCCGGCGTCTACGTGTTCCGCGACGGTGCCGACCGCCCGCTCTACGTCGGTACGTCCCGGTCGGTGCGCTCCAGGGTGCGGACCTATTTCACCGCCAGTGAGCCGCGCAGCCGGATGGCCCAGATGGTCGCGCTCGCCGAGCGGGTGGACGCGATCGGGTGCGCGCACGCGCTGGAGGCCGAGGTGCGCGAGCTCCGGCTGATCGCCGAGCACAAGCCGCCGTTCAACCGCCGGTCCCGCCATCCGGAGCGGGCGGTCTACCTGCGCCTCACCGAGGAGCCGTTCCCCCGGCTGTCCCGGGTGCGCTCCGTCGGCGACGGTGTGACCTACCTGGGCCCTTTCGGCAGCACCCAGGCCGCGCAGGAGGCCGAGATCGCCCTGCTGGCGGCGGTGCCGCTGCGCCAGTGCTCGACCCGGCTGTCACCGAGCCGGCCGACGGCCGCCTGTGCGCTGGCCGAGCTGGGCCGGTGCGGGGCGCCCTGCGACGGCCGGCAGGGTGTCGCGGAGTACGCCGAGGTGGTGGGCGCCGCCCGGGAGGCGATGAGCGGTGATCCGGGAGCCGTCCAGGAGGCGCTGGAGGCGCACATCGCGCGGCTGGCGGCCGAGCAGCGGTATGAGCAGGCCGCCGAGGTCCGCGACCGCCTCGCGGGCTATCTGCGCACCGCCGCGCGCCGGCAGCGCCTCGCCGCGTTGACCGGCATCCCGGAGATGGTCGCCGCGGCGCCGACCGCCGACGCCGGGTGGGATCTCTCGGTGATCCGCCACGGCAGGCTCGTCTCCGCGGCGACGGTGGCACGTGGGGTGGACCCGAGGCCCTGGGTCGACGCGGTCGTCTCGACCGCGGAGACTGTTCGCCCCGTGCCGGGGCCGACGCCGTGTGCCCTGGTGGAGGAGACCGAGCGGATCGGGCGCTGGCTCGCCGCGCCGGGCGTCCGGCTGGTCCGCCTGGAGGGGGAATGGAGCTGGCCGGCGCGGGGGGCGATCCGCGCCGCGCTGCGGTACGCGACCTGACCACCGGCCACGGCGGCGCCCACGCGGAAGCAGTCCCCGACATGACGAAGGGCCGCCCCTCGTCAGCGACGTGGGGCGGCCCTTCGCAGGCCTCGGCGGGTCTTCGGCTCCTCCAGGCGCCGGAGCTCCGCGCGCGAACGGTGCGCGGAGCTCCGCGATACGCGGCGGTCAGTGCTTGGTCTGGCCACCGCCCCCGTGGGAACCCGTGCCCGGAGCCGCCGGCTTCTCGGACTCCTCGGTGAAGAAGCCACCGACGGCCGCGCCGGCGCGGCGCACCAGGCCCTTGCCGTGCTCGCCCTCGCCGGCCCCGATCGCCACCGGGATCCGGTCCGTCGGAACCTGCGGGTAGTCCGAGACCGGCGGCGGCTTCGGCCGGTGGTCCTCCACGAACTCGCCGTTGGCGAGCTGGCGGATGATGCCGGTCTCGATGCCGTGGTGGTCGATCTCGTGATCCCGCTCGTTCAGCGAGATGCACAGCTTCTTGGTGACGACATAGGCGATCGGCGGGACCACGATGAGCCCGATCCGGCCCGCCCAGGTCATCGTGTTCAGCGAGATGCTGAACGTGTGGGCGATGATGTCGTTACCACCGGAGATCCACAGCACCAGGTAGAAGCTGAGGCTCATCGCACCGATCGCGGTGCGGGTCGGAGCCTCCCGCGGGCGCTGCAGCAGGTTGTGCGACTCCTTGTCCCCGGTGAACTTCGTCTCCAGGAACGGCCAGAGCGCCGCCAGCGTGAACAGGATGCCGGGCAGCACCGCCGTCGGCCACAGGACCGCCGGAATCGTGTGCCCGAGCCCGCGGAACTCCCACGGCGGCATGAGCCGGGTCGATCCGTCCAGGAAGCCGATGTACCAGTCGGGCTGGGACGCCGAGCTGACCTTGGCCGGGTCGTACGGCCCGAACGTCCAGATCGGGTTGATCTGGGCGAGACCGCCGAGCAGCGCGAGCACCGCGAAGGTCAGCATGAAGAAGCCACCGGACTTCACCGCGAAGACCGGGAAGACCCGGTGACCGACCACGTTGTGCTCGGTCTTGCCCGGGCCGGGGAAGTCGGTGTGCTTCTGGTGCCACAGGATGCCCATGTGCGCGCCGATCAGCGCGAGCAGAATGCCGGGCACGAGCAGGATGTGCACCACGTAGAGCCGCGGGATGAAGTTCTCACCCGGGAACTCCCCGTTGAACACCAGGAACGACGTCCAGGTCCCGATGACCGGGATGGACTGGGCGATCGAGGCCGCGATCCGCAGACCGGTGCCGGAGAGCAGGTCGTCCGGCAGCGAGTAGCCGGCGAAGCCCTCGACCAGGCCCAGCGCCAGCAGGCCGATGCCGATCAGCCAGTTGACCTCGCGCGGCTTGCGGTAGGCGCCGGTGAAGAACACCCGCATCATGTGCGCGATGATCGACGCGACGAAGACCAGGGCCGCCCAGTGGTGGATCTGGCGGAACACCAGCCCGGCGCGGGTGTCGAAGCTGATGTCCAGCGTCGACGCGTACGCCCGGCTCATCTCGACGCCCTTGAGCGGGACGTACGAGCCGTTGTAGATGACCTCGACGTTCGACGGGTCGAAGAAGAGGGTCAGGTAGATACCGGTGAGCAGCAGGACGACGAAGCTGTAGAGCGCGATCTCACCGATGAGGAAGGACCAGTGGTCCGGGAACACCTTGTTGAAGTTCCGGCGGATCGCGCTCTGGGTCCCGAACCGCTCGTCGATGGCCCGGTTGACCGCGCGTGCCGGCGTGGGCCGCTTCTGGAACTTCGGCGTGGGTGCGGATGCGGTGGTCATGAGCGCTCCCAGAACGCGGCGCCGACGGGCTCGGTGTAGTCGCCGTTGCGGGCGATGAAGTAGCCCTCGTCATCCACCGCGATGGCGAGCTGCGGCAGCGAGCGGCTCGCCGGCCCGAAGATCGCCCGGCACCCGTCCGGCACGTTGAACACCGACTGGTGGCAGGGGCACAGCAGGTGGTGGGTCTGCTGCTCGTAGAGGCTGACGGGGCACCCGGCGTGGGTGCAGATCTTCGAGTAGGCGACGTGCCCGTCCACGGCCCAGTCCTCGCGGCCCGGGCGCGGCTTGTTCACGCCGGGCTCGAGACGGATGAGGATCGTGGTGCTGTCCGCCTTGGTGTGGACGTCCAGCTTGGGCTCGTAGGAGATGCTGCCGTCGGCCTCCTTCACCGGGATGGCCGGGAGCACCGTCTCGATACCGCCGATCGCGATGTCACCGATCTTGACGTAGCGACCCTGCAGGTTGACCAGACGGGCGCCCTTGACCCAGTGGGTGTGGTCGAGCTTCTTGCCGGGCTTGCTGTTGGTCAGGTTCAGCAGCGGCACGACGACCAGACCACCGAGGATCGTCCCGGCCGCCAGCAGGCTGCGCCGCAGCAGCGGGTACTTGGCGAGGCCGGAGTCGGCGAAGCCGAGGGCGACCTCCTCCTCGGTGAGGGCGATCTCCTCCTGCGAGGAGGTGAACTCGTGCCGCTCCTGGACCGCGTGCTCGTGCGGCATGAGGCGCTTGGCCCACAGGATCATGCCGACCCCGAGGCCGCCGATCGCGAGCCCGAGCGCCGTACCCATGGCGGGCGTGTAGTACTGCTCGTGCTTGTCACCGACGAAGTTGGTGACGATGAAACCGACGGTGCCGACGATCGAGATGGTGAACCAGAAGGCGATGAGCCGCTCGGCGCGCCGCGAGGCACGCCGGTCGTACTCCGCGGAGTGCGGCGCGCGGGGAGTGATCCCCCCGCCGCCGCCACCGCCCTCGCCCTGCACCGTCGCGGTGGCGGTACCGCCGGGTCGCATGACCGACGTCTCCGGGGCACTGGAGGAGTCGGTCGGGTGCGGGGGTGTGCCGAGCACCTCGGGGCCGTCATGTCCCCCGGAGGAGACGTCCGGGCCACCGGCTCGGGGGTCGGCGGGGTCCTTGGGACGCCCGGACGTGTCGACCGGGTGCTTCGTCCGCTTGAAAACGCTGCTCATCGAGTCCTGGTCTGATTTGTCGGCCGACTCTCCCTGATAGCCGGCGTAGTGCATACGACGCTGCGGCGAGTCTGGTGGCAGCTCGCCGCCGGCATCGGCACCGGACTCCGGCCCGGTCGGGCCCTGGTTCGCGCTCACAGCTTCTGCCTCGCGCCGATCCAGAGGCAGACGCCGAGCAGCGCGCCCAGACCGATCACGATCGCGACCAGGCCCTCGGGGACGGGGCCGTACTTGCCGAGCGACGAACCACCGGGAGCCGGTGAGTCCTGGAGGTGGCGGACGTACGCGGCGACCGCGACGGCCTCCTCATCGGTGATCTGACCGGACCCGAACACCGGCATGGACTCCGGGCCGGTCCGCATCGCCTCGACGACCTGGTCGGGGGTGGCCTGGCTGAGCGACGGCGCGAACTTGCCGTAGGTCAGCGGCGCACCGGCGCCGGCGGCCTGGTGGCACTGCGCGCAGTTCGTCAGGAACAGCTCGCCGCCTTCGGCGAGATCGGCGTCGTTGAGGTCCTCATCCGTCAGGTTGGGCTTCTCAGGGCCACCGCCGAGCGACTGGATGTAGGCCGCAAGCTGGTCGATCTGCGTCTGCGAGTAGAGCGGGTCCTTGCGGTCGGCCTGCGCGGCGGGCGCGGCGAGCGGCATGCGCCCGGTCGACACCTGGAAGTCCACCGCGGCCGCGCCCACGCCGATCAGGCTCGGGCCCTCGGTGGAACCCTGGGCGTTCAGGCCGTGGCAGGTCGCGCAGCCCTGCGAGTAGAGGAGCTTGCCCTGGCGCACGGCCTCGTTCGCGCTCGCAGTGTCCGCCGCGTTGCCACCGGGAGCGAGCACCGTCCACAGCACCCCCGTGGCCAGCAGGCCGAAGAGCAGGACGATGGACGACGACCGCCGACGGCGGCGCGCGGAGGCGGACCGGGAGCGTCGACCGAACCTGGCCGAGACGAGCCGGGGTCTGCCGGTCGCGCCCGCGGACGACGACGCCGCGGATTCGGATGCCTTGGATGTGGTCATGTCGCTCACTGGAGGAGGTAGATGGTGGCGAACAGGGCGATCCAGACGACGTCGACGAAGTGCCAGTAGTACGACACGACGATGGCTGACGTCGCCTTCTCAGGCGTGAAGCGCCCGTAGGTCGACCTGGCCAGCACCAGAACGAAGGCGACCAGCCCACCGATCACGTGCAGCCCGTGGAACCCGGTGGTCAGGTAGTACACCGACCCGTAGCCGTGCGACGCCAGGGTGAACTCGTTCTCCTTGAAGTACTCCCAGGCCTGCCCGCCGACGAAGACGATTCCCATCAGCAGGGAGATGAGGTACCAGCGGCGCAGCCCGAAGACGTCGCCGCGCTCGGCGGCGAAGACTCCCAGCTGGCAGGTGACGCTGGACAGGACCAGGATCACCGTGAAGAAGAGTGCATACGGGACGTGCAGGTGCACAGGGCCGATCTCGGACCCGGCCGGGTCGCCGGTGACCGGCGGCCAGTTGCCGCTGTTGACCGAGCGGATCGTGTAGTACATCGCGAACAGCGCCGCGAAGAACATCAGCTCCGACGACAGCCACACCACTGTGCCGACCGAGACCATCGAGGGACGGTTGGCCGCCGGGTGCGCTGGAGGAGCCTTCTCGAGGACAGGGGCTGAGGCCACGACGGTCATTCTGGCATGTGACGCCGCACGCGCCACCGTAGGTTCGACAATCGGTAGGACTACAGGGCGTCGATGACGCGCCGAAGCCGCCCGTCGAAGATCGAAAACTGCGCGCAGCACGCTCGAAAGGCCTGCTAATACGCAGGTTCTGGCACGTGATGAGGTGTCGCGCACACCTTGCGCCCGGTTTGGGACCCGCCAGTTGTTGTGTCCCTCACCCGTGGCGCCGCGGCGCGCCGACGGTGGCCCGGACGGCTCAGTCCGCGAGTGCGACGAGCGCCCGGATGCCCTCCGCGGGGAACGTGATCCCCTCGTCCGCACCCGGGTCGACGGCGAGCATGAGATCGTCGGAGGGCCACATCCGCAGCAGGGCCGCAAGCGGCACCCGCCGGTACCGGCCGACCCCGGGCAGGGCGTCGGTGAGCCGCTGCTCCGAGGTGAACGTCGGCACGAACTGGCTGCCGTCCGGCTGCTCGGCGACCGGGAGCTTCACCACCCGGGCGTCGCCGTTGTCCCGCCCGGGGTCACTGAGGTCCGGCACGAGGACGTCGGAGGTGGCGAGGGCGCCCAGCGCGGCGGAGTCGTCCTCATCGCGGGCCAGCCGGTGCAGCGCCTCACCGGCCCGCGTCGTCACGCCGTGGCCGGGCACGCCGGGCTGGCTGAAGTAGTTGATGCGCTGGCTGAAGTCATCATCGCGGCGGGCGTGGTCATCGGTCACGAAGCCGCTCCCCTCGGGCCGGGAACGAGTCTGTCCTGACTCGCATACCCGGCCCGGGCCGGGATGAACGGGCGACCGCGCCGGCGCCGCCACGAAGGTCTGGCCGGCCGCGGAGCGGTCAGCGGACCGGTCCGCGGCTCGGTAATGCCAGGTCAGCTGCTGCGCAGCGCCAGGTCCGCGGCCGGGCAGCGCCAGGTCAGCTGCTGGGCAGCGCGAGGTCCGCGATCAGGCTGCGGCGGGTGGCACCGGTGATGGGTGTCGAGTCGCTGTAGGCCGGGTGGTCGACCACGAGCTCGGCGGGGACCTCGGGATCGCGGAAGGCGTCCCTGGTCTCGTCCGTGAGCGGGAACCGGAACATGTGCACCGAGACGGTCTCGCTCGGGGAGTTCGGGTCCTCGTCGATGCCCGGGATCTCGACCGCGGGCACGGTGACGCCGCCGATCTCCAGCGAGATCCGGCGCTGGACACCGTCCAGGCGGCGCAGCTCGTCGCGCACGGCGTCGAGCTGGTTGAGCTCGATGAACATCGTGGCGGTGAGGACATGGCTGGAGGGCAGCAGCCGCGAGTAGACGTCGATCTCGTGGGCGACCTCGCCCGGCGCGCTGAGCCGCTCGGTGTAGACCATCTCCTGCACCTGGTACTGCAGGGTCTGGGCGTTCTCGAACTCGAACAGCAGGATGTCGCCGACGCGGACCCGCCGTTCGCTGCGGATCGGGATCATCCGGGCCCGGGCCTCGCTGCGTGACGCCGCATAGGACCGATGGTCCGTCGTGATGTCGGCGGTGGTGAACGCCATCGTGCTACCTCCTGCCCCGTCGGGTGGGCGTGTGCGGGTGGCCATGTGGCCCTGGACGGTGTGACTCTGGACAGGGAACCACCGTGCGGACCGGAATCGCCGCCGGCCGGGGGCGGACACGGACGTCCGACGCCCGCCCCCTTCCGTGCGACGAGCGGATGCGCCAGCAGGCGCGGGCGCCGATCAGGCGTCCGCGGTCTCCTCGGCGGTCACCGCGTCGAGGGCCTTCTTGAAGCGGCCGGCGTGGGTCTTCTCGGCGCGCGCGAGAGTCGCGAACCAGTCGGCGATCTCCTCGAAGCCCTCCTCGCGGGCGGTCTTCGCGAAGCCCGGGTACATCGCGGTGAACTCGTAGGTCTCTCCGGCGACGGCGCTCGCGAGGTTCTTCGCGGTGGTGCCGACCGGCTCACCCGTGGCCGGGTCGCCGACCTCGGCGAGGAAGTCCATGTGCCCGAACGCGTGGCCCGTCTCGCCCTCGGCGGTGTCACGGAAGAGGGCGGAGGCGTCGGTCAGGCCCTCGATGTCGGCCCGGCGCGCGAAGTACAGGTAACGACGGTTGGCCTGGCTCTCGCCGGCGAAGGCCTCCTTGAGGTTCTCGTGGGTCTTGGTGCCTTCAAGCTTCGGCATGCGAAACTCCTCCAGTTACAGGATTCGGGTGTTCTGTTACGCCCACCGGCCCGGGTCCTGGCCCGCGCCGGTGGTCTGACAATCCGGGCACAGCCCTCGGAACTGCAGGTCGTACCCGGTGATCGTGAAGCCGGACCGGCGCGCGATCTCGGCCACCATCCCGTCCGGGACGGGATGGTCGATATCCGCGGCCCGACCGCACCGCTCGCACACGGCATGGTCGTGCCGGCTGGTGTTGGCGTCGTACCTGGCGGCCGTGCCGTCCCCGAGGCTCAGTTCAAGGGCATGCCCGGTCGCCACCAGCAACGCGAGCGCGCGGTACACCGTGGCGCTGCCGATCCCAGGGGCAGCGACCCGCACGCGCTCGTAGACCTCGGCCGCCGTGGGATGGTCGTCGGCGGCCTTCAGCACCTCCAGCACGGCACCGCGCTGGGGGGTGAGGCGTAGTTCGGTTCGCTCCGGCATGGATCACGCCCGTCATCGGTTGGCGCCCGCCCGCGCACAGCCCCGGAGGAGAGGACCGCCCGGGCAGGCGCTGGGACAAACTGTCGACCCTTTTCCCTCTCTCGGGGTGCACGGTCACGGGTGCCGCGAGTCCGAGTCCGCGAGAGAAAAGGCTCGTTGAGAACGAGTCTCAGTATCACTCTTCGGGCGGCCTGCTGGCAAACCTCACCGGACCGAATCGCCCGGCCACTCCAGGCCATCCGCCCCCGCCACCGAGTACGTCCGCCGGACGGCCAAGACCGTACCGTTCTGCCCCCGGGGCCCCGGTGCCGGATGGGGTGCGCGACCGCGGGCCCACGAACAGATAGCCTTCGGGACGGATACCGGGATGGTGAGACCCGTGACACCACGGCCGGGGCGTCTCGGCGTGATGTCCGAGGTCCGACGCCGGCAACCGGTGCCCACGCAGTGCCGGTACCGGCAGTCGCCTCCCGATCGCCGCCACAGCGGTCGCCCGCCAGAAAGGCCCGTGGACGCCATGAGCACCGTCCTCGTCTACGCGAGCAAGCCGGACGTCCGAGAGCGCGTCCTGGCCGCGGTCGGGCGTCGCCCCGCAGCCGACCTCGACGAGATCGAGTTCGTCGAGGTGACGGACGCCGAGACGCTCATCGACGCCGTCGACCACGGCGAGGCCGACCTCTGCATCCTCGACGCCGAGGCGACCCCGTCCGGCGGCATGGGGCTGTCCCGGCAGCTCAAGAACGAGGTCGCCGACTGCCCGCCCACCCTGCTGCTCGTCGCCCGGCGCGACGACCGCTGGCTCGCGACCTGGTCGCAGGCGGACGGGGTCGTGGGCCACCCCGTCGACCCCGGCACGCTCACCGACGAGGTCGTCCGGCTGCTGCGGGCCCGGGCCGCCGGCACGGTCTCGCGTCGGCCCGTGGTCAACACCCGGGCGCACTAGCCCCAGCACGCATCGTGACTGAGCCATTTCCATCGTCGGCTCGAACCTGCGGTATCCCAACCAAGCCTCGTGAGATGGAAATGGCTCACCCACAGACGGAAGTCGTCATGACGAGCACAGCGGCCAGCGAGAACTGGCCGGACCTGATCAGCATGCTGCTCGCCAGGCAGCCGCTCACCGCCGACCAGACCGGGTGGGCGATGGAGCAGATCATGGCCGGGCTGGCCACCCCGGCCCAGGTCGCGGGCTTCATCGTCGCGCTGCGGGCGAAAGGTGAGACCGCCCAGGAGATCGGCGGACTGGTCCGCACGATGCTGAGCATCGCCGAGCCGCTCCCCCTCGCCGAGGAGCTGCGGGCCGCGGCCGTCGACACCTGTGGCACCGGCGGTGACCGCTCCAACACGGTGAACCTGTCGACCATGGCCGCGATCGTCACCGCCGGCGCCGGGGTCACCGTCGTCAAGCACGGCAACCGGGCCGCGTCCTCGGCCAGCGGCTCGGCGGACGTCCTCGCCGAGCTCGGCGTGGTGATCGACCTGCCACCGGCCGGTGTCGAGGCCTGCCTGGCCGCGGCGGGAATCGCGTTCTGCTTCGCCCCGGTCTTCCACCCGGCGATACGGCACGTGGGGAGCACCCGCAAGGAGCTGGGGGTGCAGACCGCGTTCAACATCCTCGGGCCGCTGGCGAACCCGGGCCGGCCCGGCGCGCAGACGATCGGCGTCGCCGACGCACGCCTCGCCCCGATCGTCGCGGACGTCCTGGCCGACCGGGGCACCCGGGGCCTGGTCTTCCGCGGTGACGACGGACTGGACGAGCTGACCACCGCCACCGCGTCCACCGTCTGGGTCGTGAACGCACCCACGCCGGCCGCAGCCGGCTCGGGCGGCTCCGGCCGGCCCGGGGAGCCTGGCGGGCCCACCGGAGCCGGTGGCGCCGAGATCGGGGCCGAGATCGGGGCGGGGGTCCGGTCGCAGGTACGCCGCGACCGTTTCGACCCACGCGACCTCGGCATCACTCCCCCGGACGCGACCGCCCTGCGCGGCGCCGACGCGACGTACAACGCGGCGGTGGTACACACCGTCCTCGGCGGGGAGATCGGGCCGGTGCGCGACGCCGTCCTGCTCGCCGCGGCGGCGGCGCTGGTCTCGGCGGCCGGCCCGACCGACGCGCCCGTCACCGAGCAGATCGCCGCCCAGCTCGGCCGCGCCGCCGAGTCCATCGACTCGGGTGCCGCCGCGGAGACCCTGCGCCGCTGGGCCGAGGCGAGCCAGCAGGCGGCCAGGGCCCGGGGCTGACCGGCCGCCCGACAAACGGGGCGTGGGGGCACTTGACGGCTCGCAACGCTTTTGCGGCCCGCAACGCTTGTCGATCAGCAAGAAGGGAGGATTTCGGTTGCTGCAGCAGCCGGAATCCTCCCTTCTTGCTCAGTGACAGCGGGGGCAGCGGCAGGGGAAGCCCGAAGCTCGGGATTCTGCGGCGGGCTCCAGAACAACCAAGATCCTCACAGCCAAGATCCTCTGCTCCTGGGCGGGGTGGGCGCGGTTTCGGATCTTCCGCGGTAAACGACAGGGGCCGCGGTCCCGGGATGGTCACCCCGGGACCGCGGCCCCTGCGCGGTCGACGATGGAGAAGGATCAGTCCTCAGGCAGCGGCGGGCGCCAGAAGTTCTCCATGACCAGGCAGACGGCGCTGACGAAGGTCATCACCGCGCCCAGGATGGTCATCCAGATGCCGAACGCCAGGCCCATCGCGGCCACGGACGCACTCGCGGCGAGGAAGAACGGGTAGTAGCTGCCCGGGGTGAAGTGCCCGAGCTCGCCCGCCCCGTCAACGATCTCCGCATCCGGCAGGTCCTGCGGGCGCATGCCGATCCGGCGGCCGGTGAAGACCAGGTAGCCGCCGATCAGCAGGCCCATACCCGCGCACAGGGTGAGCGCGGCGGTCCCGGTCGGGTCCTTCGCCCAGAACCAGTAGACCAGCGCGGCCGCCCCGGCGAAGATGCCGAAGAAGTTGAAGATGAAGCCTTCTACCTTCATCGCGCGGCTCCCTGCCCGAGTTCCGGTGTGGCGTGCCCGACGACACCTGGGTGGTGCGCGTCGAAGGCCGGGCGCTCGGAGCGGATTCGCGGCAGCGACCGGAAGTTGTGCCGAGGCGGCGGGCACGAGGTGGCCCACTCCAGCGAGTTCGCGTGCCCCCACGGGTCGTCAGCCGCGGCGATCGGACCCTTGCGGTAGGAGTACCACAGGTTGTAGAGCAGCGGCAACGTGGAAAGGCCCATCAGGAACGAGCCGGCCGTCGCGACGGTGTTCAGCGTGGTGAAGCCGTCATTCGGGCTGTAGTCGGCGAACCGCCGCGGCATGCCCTCGGTGCCCAGCCAGTGGAACACCAGGAAGGTCGCGTTGAAGCCCAGGAACAGCGACCAGAAGTGCAGCTTCGCCAGCTTCTCGTTCATCATCCGGCCGGTGACCTTCGGGAACCAGAAGTAGACGCCGGCGAAGGCGGCGAACATGAGGCCGGCCACGACATAGTGGAAGTGCCCGACCACGAAGTAGCTGTCGCTCACGTGGAAGTCGATCGGCGGGCTGGCCAGCAGCACACCGGTGAGACCACCGAACAGGAACGTCACGAGGAAGCCGACCGCGAAGAGCATCGGAGCCTCGAAGCTGAGCTGCCCACGCCACATCGTGCCGATCCAGTTGAAGAACTTGATGCCGGTCGGCACCGCGATCAGGAACGACAGGAAGGCGAAGAAGGGCAGCAGCACGGCGCCGGTGACGAACATGTGGTGCGCCCAGACCGCGACGGACAGGGCACCGATGCCGATGGTGGCGAACACCAGGCCCTTGTAGCCGAACAGCGGCTTGCGGGAGAACACCGGGATGATCTCACTGATGATCCCGAAGAACGGCAGCGCGATGATGTAGACCTCGGGATGCCCGAAGAACCAGAACAGGTGCTGCCACAGCATCGCGCCGCCGTTCTCGGCGTCGAAGATGTGGGCCCCGAACCTTCGATCCGCGGCGAGTGCCAGCAGCGCGGCCGCCAGCACCGGGAACGCCACCAGCACCAGGATCGAGGTGACCAGCAGGTTCCAGCAGAAGATCGGCATCCGGAACATCGTCATGCCCGGGGCGCGCAGGCACAGGATGGTGGTGATGAAGTTGACGGCACCGAGGATGGTGCCGAGACCCTGCACCGTCAGGCCGAGGACCCACAGGTCGGAGCCGACGCCGGGCGAGTACTGCGCGTTGCTCAGCGGCGCGTACGCGAACCAGCCGAACGACGCCGCGCCCCCAGGGGTCGCGAACCCGGCGAAGACGGTGAGGCTGCCGAACAGGAAAAGCCAGTACGACAGCGCGTTCAGCCGCGGGAACGCGACGTCCGGCGAGCCGATCTGCAGCGGCACCAGGTAGTTGGCGAACGCGAACGCCAGCGGCGTCGCGAACATCAGCAGCATGAGCGTGCCGTGCATGGTGAAGTACTGGTTGTACTGCTCGTTCGAGAAGTACTGCAGGCCCGGGCGGGCAAGCTCCGCCCGGATGAAGATCGCGAGAATGCCGGCGATGACGAAGAACGCGAACGACGTCAGGAAGTACATGATCGCGATGTCTTTGTGGGACGTCGTCCGCAGGTAGCCGAGCAGGTTCGAGATCGGCGGCTTGTAGTTCGGGTCCGCCGAGTCGTGAGCGTGCCCGGCCGGCCCGGCGGGCGACTCGTGCAGAAGGGTCACTGGACACTCCCGGTGGTGGCGCCGGAGGACGGTGCCGCGCTGATCGCGGCGGTCTCCCGTTCCTCGATGAAGCGGTCGTACTCGGCACCGGGCACGACCTTGACGTAGAACGTCATCCGGTCATGGTCGGTACCGCACAGCTCGGCGCATCGACCGACAAAGGTTCCGGTCTTCGTCGCGGTGAGCTCGAACTGGTTGACGCGCCCGGGGACGACGTCCCGCTTGAACAGGAACTCGGGCACCCAGAACGAGTGGATCACGTCCGGCGACGTGAGCACGAACCGGACGGACCGGCCCTCGGGCAGCACCAGCACCGGGGCCTCACCGGGCCGGCCGGTGACCTCGACCTGGTTCGTGCCCGGCGTCTTGCCGGTGTCGAGGTACTGGAACTGCCAGTTCCACCGGAAACCGATCACGTTCACCGTGACGTCGGGGTCGTCCGAGAGCTTGGTGATCTCGGTCTCGTCACGGGCGGTGTAGTAGAAGAGGCCCGCCACGATCACAACTGGCACGACGGTGTACAGGATCTCGACGGGCAGGTTGTACCGGACCTGGCGCGGCAGTACATCACTGCGCTTCCGGAACACGATGACCGCGTAGAAGATCAGAGCCCATACGAACACACCGACGGCCAGGGCTGCGATCACCGAGCCCTGCCACATGTTCAGGATCCGCGGGGTGTGGTTGGTCACACCATCTGGGAATCCAAAGTTGGGAACGTCGCAGGCGGTCGCCAGCAGGCCTACGGCCGCCAGCGTGGCGCCCATGCGCGCTCCCGCGCGACGCCGGGCCGGCCGTCGGTGTCCAACCCGACGGCTCGCCGGCTCGTCCGCGTCAACGGTGTCAGCCGGGGCCATCGGCGTGTCCTCGACATCCGCGAGCGACGGCCGGGTCCGACCGAAGGATCTCCTCACCAGGTCCTGCCTCCCACGACTAGCGGCCGCGTCGGCGATGGACGGATCGCAAGCTCCGCCACCGCCTCGCGACCGCATAGAAACGCTTCGCGGGCCGGCCGGTCCAACCGGCCTCGCTGCTTCGTCTTCCGACTGTCTTCGACACGCTGTAGATGGTGCGGCAGCAGCGTATCCCAGCAGCGGTCGAGCTTCTCGCCGCAGGCCCCGTCCGGAGCTGTGAGACGCGACCCGCGGGGCAACGTGGACAGGCCGGAGTGCCCTTGATCCGGACCGCCGGCGGGGCCCGACCGGACCCCCGGCGGTGCTTTCCGCCATCTGCTTTCTTCACGACACCCCGCAAAGCCTTTCCCGTTCCCTGCACGAATGCGGCGACACCGCTGTGCTGGGGGCACCCGGATGCCCCGCAACGGGCGTAGCGTCACTCTCGTGCCGGCATACCTCGACCACGCGTCGACCACGCCGCTGCATCCGGTCGCCCGGGAAGCGCTGCTCGCCGCGATGGACGACGGCTGGGCCGACCCGGCCCGGCTCCATCGCGAGGGGCGTCGCGCGCGGATGTTGCTCGATGCCGCCCGCGAGACCGTGGCCGGCGTGCTGGGTGCCCGCGCCCCCGAAATCAGCTTCACGGCCAGTGGCACCGCCGCGGCCCACCTGGCACTTCTCGGTACCGCGGCGGCTCGCCGCCGGGCCGGCGGGGTGGTCGTGGTCAGTGCCGTGGAACACTCCAGCGTCCTGCACGCCGCCCAGCGCCACGAAGGTGCCGGCGGCGAGGTCGTGACGATCGGGGTGGACCGGCTCGGCCGCGTCGATCCGGCCGCCTTCACCGCCGCGCTCGACGCCCGCCCGGACACGGCGGTGGCGGCACTGCAGCACGCCAACCACGAGGTCGGCACGGTCCAGCCGGTCGCCGAGGTGGCGCAGGCGCTACGGGCGCGGGGCGTGCCGCTGCTCACCGACGCCGCGATGACGCTGGGGCGGATCCGGGTCGATCTGCCCGAGCTGGGTGCGGACCTGCTGACCGCGAGCGCGCACAAGTTCGGTGGGCCGCCCGGGGTGGGCCTCCTCGTGGTCCGCACGGGAACCAGGTGGGCCGCGCCGGGGCCGGCCGACGAGCGCGAGTACGGGCGGGTCCCCGGTTTCCCCAACGTTCCCGCCGTGGTGGCGACGGCGGCCGCGCTGGCCGTGCGCGCCACAGAGATCGACGCCGAGGCACCACGGCTGGCGTCCTACGCGAACCGGTTGCGCGAGCGCCTGCCGGAGCTGGTGGAGGATGTCGAGCTGCTCGGGCCGGGCGGCACCGATCCCACGGTCGCCCTGCCGCACGTGGTGGCCTTCTCGTGTCTGTACGTCGCGGGCGAGGCGCTGCTCGCCGAGCTCGACCAGGCCGGCATCGCGGTCAGCTCCGGATCGAGCTGCACCGCCGACACCCTGACGCCAAGCCACGTGCTGGTCGCGATGGGCGCGCTGACCCACGGCAACCTGCGGGTCTCCTTCGGCCGGGAGTCCACCGAGGCGGACGTCGACGCGCTGTTGGCCGCGTTGCCGGCCGCGGTGCGGGCCGTGCGTGAGCGCGCCGGCGCCGCGGGACTTTGATGAACGCCGTACCCGAGCCGCCCGAGCCGCCCGCGTCCGAGCGGCCCGCGTCCGAGCGGCCCGCGGTCGTCGTCGACGCCCTGGGGCGGCGGTGCCCGCTGCCGATCATCGACCTGGCCCGGCGCATCCGCGACGTCGAGGTGGGCCAGCTCGTCGAGCTGCGGGCCGACGACCCGGCGGCCGCGGCGGACGTCGCCGCCTGGTGCCGGATGCGCGGCCACGAGCTGGTCGCCGCCCCCACCGCGGCCGTCTTCCTCATCCGCAGGCTGAGCTGAGCGCACCGGGTGCCTGCCGGTAGGCACCGCAGGCGCCAAGACGGCAGGCACCTCCGCCGGCAGACACTCGCCCGCCGGCGGAGCCGAGCGCGGCTGTGCTCAGAGCGCGGGCAGGTGCCCGGCGATCTCGTCGGCGGCCGCTGCCCCGTACGCCTCGGTGAGCCGGTTCACGAACGTCTCGCGCTCCACCGTGTACTCCTGGGTGCCGACGGTCTCCAGCACCAGTGTCGCGAGCATGCACCCGGTCTGAGCGGCCCGCTCCAGCGACAGGCCCCAGGAGACACCGGAAAGGAAACCGGCCCGGAACGCGTCGCCCACCCCGGTCGGATCGGCGGTGCTGAGCGCCGGAACAACCGAAACCTTGATCGCTTCGGTGCCGGCGGACTCGATGACGACTCCGTCCTTACCCAGTGTCGTGACCCGCACCTGGACGCGGCCGAGGATTTCCTCGTCGGTCAGGCCGGTCTTGGAGGCCAGCAGCGCCTTCTCGTACTCGTTGCAGAACAGGTAGGCGGCACCGTCGATGAGCGAACGGATGCTCTCACCGTCCATTGTCGCCAGCTGCTGGGACGGGTCCGCCGCGAAGGCGTAGCCACGCTCCCGGCACTCCTCGGTGTGGCGAATCATCGCCTGCGGGTCGTTGGGGCTGATCACCACGAGGTCGAGCCCACCGAAGCGCTCGGCGACGGGACGCAGCTCGATGCTCGCCGCCTCGCTCATCGCGCCGGGGTAGAACGACGCGATCTGGCAGAGGTCGTTGTCCGTGGTGCACACGAACCGGGCGGTGTGCGCGATCTCGCTCACCCAGACCGAGGCGGTGTCGACGCCGTGCCGGTCGAGCCAGGAGCGGTAGTCGGCGAAGTCCTCACCGACCGCGCCGACCAGGATCGGATGAAGCCCCAGACGCCCCAGGCCGAAGCCGATGTTCGCCGCGACCCCACCGCGGCGGATCACCAGCTCGTCCACGAGGAAGGACAACGAGACGCGCTCGAGCTGGTCCGCGAGCAGCTGCTCGGCGAACCGCCCCGGGAAACGCATGAGGTGGTCAGTGGCGATGGACCCAGTCACGGCGATACGCACGAGGACGCAGCCTACCGCCAGCGCCCACCCGGCCAGCGGGGACATCACCGCACCGTTCGGACGTGTGCCGAACATGCCCGCTTTCGTGCGTGTGTACCCGGAGAAATGACGGAACCCGGCGTGACAGACGGCGTCACGCCGGGTTCCGTTTCTGGCTGTGCTGAGCTACTGACTCCGACCGGAGCCGGCACGGCGCGGGTACCGCCGGGACGGCCAGACCACTCCGGTGCCGATCATCCGATCAGCCGATCATCGGCCGATCAGTGGAAGGAGTCTCCACACGCGCAGGAGCCCTGCGCGTTCGGGTTGTCGATCGTGAAGCCCTGCTTCTCGATGGTGTCGACGAAGTCGATCGTCGCGCCACCGAGGTACGGGAAGCTCATCCGGTCCACCGCGACCTTGACTCCGGAGAAGTCGAGGACGGTGTCACCGTCGAGCTGGCGCTCGTCGAAGAAGAGCTGGTACCGCATGCCCGAGCAGCCGCCGGGCTGCACGGCGATCCGGAGCTGGAGGTCGTCCCTCCCCTCCTGCTCGAGCAGGGTCCTCACCTTGCCGGCGGCCGTGTCGGTGAGAACGACGCTGCTCGGCCTGGTCTCGGTCTCGGTTGTGTCCTGCACGGTCATAGGGGCTGCTCCCTGCCCTTGTGGACGTGCCTGGTTCACCAGGCTTCCTGGTACCCAAGGCGGCCGTACGCGGGAAGTGGCGCCGGGCGACGCCTCCCCACGGGCGACACACCTGCCGTGCCGCCGTTCTTGCTCAACACCGCGAGCAAGGATCCGCTTCCCATCGTAGCCAGCGACCTGGACGTCGGCCACGACGCGCAAGTGACATGCGTCCTTGATCTCGGGGCCGACCGCCCCAAGTTCGCGCAGACCAGGCGATCCGGAGTTAGAGTCTGAACGACCATTAGCACCCGGAGCTGTTCGGCACACTGTTGTGACCGGCACGTTTTCGGCGTTCGGCACGTTTTCCGTGACCAGCTCGGCCCCTGTGGCTGGGCCGGTTCCCGGGCCGGCGTGGTTCCCGGGCCGGTCTCGCGGTCGGCACGGGTTTCGCCGCCCGCGAACAGCCGCGCGGCACGGTCCGGCGATGGCCGCCAGGCCGGACCCGCCCTCGACCCGACCGATCCGGCCGACCCGACCGACCTGGCCCAACCCGATCGACCCCCGCCACCGGCCCACCACGACGAACCGGCCACGACGAAGAACCGGCCACGACGAACCAGCCACGAGCAGCGAGCGGCGGCGGCCCACCGGGCCAGCCCGAAGGAGCGGACATGACTGTCAACCCAGCCCTGGAACGCCTGGGCGTCACCGCCTCACCGCTCGCACTGCTGCTGCTCGGGCGGGACGCCGACCCCGGCAGCGAGCGGGGTGTCGAGTGCCCCGGTGATCTCCCGCCGGCGGCCGACCCCGGGCTGGCCGAGCGAGCCCGGGCGGCCAAGGCGGCCCTCGGCGACGACGTGTTCGTCCTGGGGCACCACTACCAGCGCGACGACGTCATCGCGTTCGCCGACGTCACCGGGGACTCGTTCAAGCTCGCCCAGCAGGCGGCGGCGCGGCCGGCGGCCAGCTCGATCGTGTTCTGCGGTGTGCACTTCATGGCGGAGAGCGCGGACATCCTGACCGCGGACCACCAGCGGGTGATCCTTCCCGACCTCGCCGCCGGCTGCTCGATGGCCGACATGGCCACCGCCGAGCAGGTGGCACAGGCCTGGGACGACCTGCTCGACGCGGGCGTCGCCGCGGACACCGTCCCGGTCAGCTACATGAACTCCTCCGCCGCGATCAAGGCCTTCACCGGGCGCCACGACGGGACGATCTGCACCTCGTCCAACGCCGAGCGGGCGCTGGGCTGGGCGTTCGGCGAGCGGCGCGGAAAGCGGGTGATCTTCCTGCCCGACCAGCACCTGGGGCGCAACACCGCCATCGACAAGCTGGGCATGTCGGAGGCCGACTGTGTGGTCTACGACCCACGGCGGCCCGGCGGCGGGCTGACCCGCGCCCAGCTGCAGGACGCGCGGATGATCCTCTGGCGCGGCCACTGCTCGGTGCACGGCCGTTTCACCCGGGAGTGTGTGGACGAGGTACGCAACCGCGTTCCGGGGGTACAGGTCCTGGTGCACCCCGAGTGCCGGCGTGACGTCGTCGAGGCCGCCGACCTGGTCGGTTCCACCGAATACATCATCAAGGTGGTGGACGAGGCCCCGCCCGGGGCCATGTTCGCGGTGGGAACCGAGCTGAACCTGGTACAACGGCTGGCGAACCGTCATCCTGACAAGAAGATCGTCTTTCTCGACCGTACGGTGTGCTTCTGCTCCACGATGAACCGCATCGACATGCCGCACCTCGTGTGGACGCTCGAGGCACTCGCTCGTGGGGAGACCGTGAACCGCATCACCGTCGACCCCGAGGTCGCGACCTACGCCCGAAAGGCCCTTGACCAGATGTTGGCGCTCCCCTGATGGCCCTGCTGAAGAAGCGGAACACCGAGTCCGAGGCGGACCCGGCGGTCGGCGACGAGCCGGTGCCGGCGTCCGCCCGGGCCGGTGGTGACTCCGCCGAGAACGCCCGGGTCACCGCCGGGAAGGGGCGGCCGACCCCCAAGCGGGCGCAGGCACGGGCCGCCAGGCCGCGCGGCGGTGCCGGCGGCGCCGGGGCGGTGCGCGCCGCGACCGGCAAGGAGGGCCGGCGGCTGCAGCGCGCCGAGCGACGCGAGCAGAGCCAGCAGTACCGCACGGCGATGATGTCCGGCGACGTCAACAAGCTCCCGCCGCGTGAGCGGGCACCCGAGCGGGTGATCGCGCGCGACTTCGTCGACACCCGGTTCAACATCGGGCCGATCTTCCTGGCCGTCGCCCTCGTCTACTTCATCGGCGGCCTGGTGCCGAACTCCTACGTGCGGCTGACCGCGACCTACCTGATGCTGGTCGGGATCATCGCCGTCGTCGTGGACTCGATCGTGCTGGCGCGGCAGGTGAGCCGGCGGGTGGCGGAGAAGTACCCGGACTCCCGGGTGAAGGTGCGGGCCTACTCTGCGCAGCGGGCGCTGCTGCCGCGCCGCTGGCGGATGCCCCGTCCCCGGGTCTCCCGGTCGGACCGCTGACCCGCGGGCCGGACCGCCGGACCGCTGGTCCGCGCATCCCGTTGCGCCGCTGCGCCGGCCGCTGCCCGTGGCCCTAGCTTCTGCTCCTGCTTCCCTCCTGCTCGCGGGCAGAACGCGCCAGGAGACGGCGAGGCGGCGGGCGATCGTGTGAAAGGGTTCGGCTGTGAAGCATCGACGCCTCGGTAACAGCGGACTGTCGGTCAGCGAGATCTCCTACGGCAACTGGATCACCCATGGTGACCAGATCGAGGCCGACGCCGCGACCGCCTGCGTGCACGCGGCCCTCGACGCGGGGATCACCACCTTCGACACCGCGGACGTCTACGCCCAGACCCGCGCCGAATCCGTCCTCGGTGCGGCCCTCGCCGGTGTGCGGCGAGAGTCCTACGAGCTGTTCACCAAGGTCTTCTGGCCGACCGGGCCTGGTGAGAACGACAAGGGGCTGGGCCGCAAGCACATCATCGAGTCGGCGCACAACTCGCTGCGCCGGCTGGGAACCGACCACATCGACCTCTACCAGGCCCACCGCTACGACCCGACGGTGCCGTTGGAGGAGACGCTGCGCGCCTTCGACGACCTGGTACGCGCCGGCAAGGTGCTCTACGTCGGCGTCTCGGAGTGGACGGCGGCGCAGATCGCCGACGCGGTGCGGATCGCCGGTGAGCTGGGCCTGGACCGGATCATCTCCAACCAGCCGCAGTACTCGATGCTGTACCGGACCATCGAGGCCGAGGTCGTCCCCACCTCGCGGGAGCTGGGCATCTCGCAGATCGTCTGGTCGCCGATCGCCCAGGGTGTGCTGACCGGCAAGTACCTGCCGGGCAGCCCGCCACCGGCCGGCAGCCGTGCGACGGGTGGCACCGGAGCCGGCTTCATCGCCCGTTTCATGACGGACGAGGTCCTGACCGCGGTCCAGGACCTGCGCCCGATCGCGGCGGACGCCGGCCTGACGATGGCGCAGCTCGCGGTCGCCTGGGTCCTGCAGAACGACAACGTGGCGTCGGCCATCGTCGGGGCCACCCGGCCCGAGCAGGTCAAGGACAACGTCGGGGCCAGCGGGGTGGTCCTGGAACCGGCCCTGCTCGCCCGGATCGACAAGGCCCTCGCCTCGGTCGCGACCACGGAGCCCGAGGGCGCCTGAGCCGCGCCATGCCCGCCGCCCGATGCGGGTGCCGGGTACCGTCCGGTGCGGGTGCCTGAGGGCACCCTCACCGGGCGCTGAACGCCCTGGCCAGCGCCGCCCAGGTCCGGTCCAGATCCGACCCGGGCAGGAACCGCCCGGCGAGTTCTAGCAACACCGTGCCGTGCGCCGCCGCCCACAGCGCCTGAGCCAGGTAGGGCTCTGCGGTGGCCCGGTAGAACGGCTCGCCCGACCAGTCCTCGAGCCCCGGCGTCAGGTCGGTCCGCCCGAGCGGGTCGACCGCCGCCAGCCGATAGAGGTTCGGCCGTTCCAGCGCGTACCGGCGGTATTCGGCCAGCAGCCGGGCCACGACGTCGTCCGGCCCGGATGCGTCCACCACCCGGTGCAGCACGTCGCCGATCTCCCAGAGCGCGGTCTCGACCAACGCGGCCTCGACCGCGGGCTTGCCGGGCAGGTGCTTGTACAGCGACGGCGCCCGGATGCCGAGCACCTCCCCGAGGCGGCGCATCGTGAGCGACTGCGCGCCTTCGTCCTCCAGCAGTCGCAGTGCCGCCTGCAGGATCTCGGTGACCCGGGCGGAGCGGGCCGGTGGCACCGGCCGTGGCGCGATCCGCGCCACGGGAAGCGCCATGCCCGCCGCGCCCGCGGCCGCCGTGCCCGCAGCCGCCGTGCTCGCAACGACAACGCCCGCGGCATCTGTGCTCACCGCAGTCCCTCCCTGGCCTACCGTCCACAGACCGCCGCCCGGCTCACCGCAGCGGCGTGAGGGCGAACACCGGATGGCGCGGCGCGATGCGGGCGAGCTCCTCGTCCGAGGATTCCGGACCCACGCCTTCGAAGAACGCGCCGACCTCCGCCTTCCACTTCACCAGATAGGCGCGCAGCACCGGGACCTGCTCCGGGCCGGTCAGCTCGACCGCCTGGTAGCTCGATCGCCGGCGCCCCAGTACCAGCGCCAGCTCACCGTCGGCGGCACGCACGTTGCGGACCCACTGGCCATGGCCCCGCGCCGAGACGAGGTACTGACGCCCGTCCAGGGTCAGGAGGTTCACCGGCACCCGGCGGATCTGGCCCGAGGAACGGCCGCGAACCTCCAGCATCCGGCTTCCCCACACGCTCAGCCCGAGCCCGTTGACCAGCGCCACCGCACGGTTGGCCACTTTCCTGGTGAACCAGCCGGGCTGACGGTAGTGCCGGGCCTCGCCCGCGTTCGCCGCGCTGTCCGCGTTCGAGCTCATGATCGACGCCTCACTTCCGGGTGTTTCACCCATCGGTCAGCTAACACTGTTAGCCGATGTCTGAAGCTAACAGCGTTAGCCGCCTGGGTGTCAACCCCTTCGGGCCCGATCGTTGTGACTTTCCCCGTGAGCTCTGCTACCTGCCGAGCCCGGGTCCGCGGGAGGCGGGGATACGGCCGCTCAGGTCACCGGCCGCAGGCTCATCGGCCCGTAGACGCGGGTACCCGACTCCATCAGGCTCACCTGCGTCACCCCCTTGTCCAGCAGGTCGCGCCACAGCTCGCCGATCCACGTCTCGGCGTCGCCCTGGCTCGTGAACGACTCCGATCCGTTCGCACCGTCCACCGCGACGACCGAGCCGTCCTCTGCCTCGTACCGCCAAGTCCAGCTCACGGTCCACGTCCTTCCCGACGTCCGGCGGCGTCGACCGCCCGGCCGGGGCCACCACAGACCCCGGGAGATGCCCATTACCCCATCCAAGCGCGCGCGACCCGCGGATGAGTGCCACATGCCACGTGCACGCCACGGACGCTCCGTGCACCTTCGGCCCGCGGCGACCGATGCTCCTTCGGACAAGAGCGGCATCAGTGGCCCGTGGGTCGGTAACGTCGGTTCCGGCCGCGCCCCGACGCGCGCGGCCCCGGCCCGGTGCCGGCTCCACCGAGTGAGACCACACGGTTCGAGCCCGAAGCAGTTCAGCTCGTCAGAGATCGTCAGAGAGGATGGCAGCAGTGACTCCCGCCTACACCGCCGCGGCGGTACTCGCCGAGACAGCCGAGCACCACGAGGGGGGCATGGTGTGGTGGGCCGCCGCCCTGCTCACCTTCGGCGCGATCGCCGCGCTCGCCGTGGTCCTGACCCTGATGACGCTCTGGGAGCGCAAGCGCCACCCGCACGCCCACCACTGATCACCGCCGATCACCGACGAAGGGCCAGGGGCGCGGTGCGGCTCACCCTGCTGGGAACGGGTTCGGCCGACGGATGGCCGAACCCGTGGTGCGAGTGCGCCTCCTGCGCGTGGGCCCGCACGCATCAGCCACGTGGCCAGAGCGCCGTCCTCGTCGACGATCGTCTCCTGATCGACTTCGGGCCGGACGTCCCCCGCGCCGCGGCGCGGTTCGGGGTGAGCCTCGCGGGCCTGCGCCACCTCCTGGTGGGGCATGCCCATCCGGACCACCTCGGCCCGGAGGCACTGATGTGGCGCTCCTGGTCCACCGTCGCGGACCAGCCGCTCGACGTGCTGGCTCCCCCCGCGGCGCTGGAGGTCTGCCGGGCCTTCATCCGCCGCTGGGAGAGCCGGGAACCCGGCGCTGACGGTTCGCCGCTTCGCCTGCTGACCGCCACCGCCGGCGAGCCCGTCGAACTCGGCCGGGGGGACGAGCCGCGCTACCTGGTGCGTCCGGTGGCCGCCCGGCACGGCGACGCCGACATCGGGCCGGCGGTGCTCTTCGACGTCACCACCCCGGACGGATCACGGCTGCTGTACGGCTGCGACACCGCAGCGCCGCTGCCGCCACAGACACTGACCGCGCTCGCCGGCCGTGCGTTCGACGTCGTGCTGCTGGAGGAGAACAACGGCGACCGCCCCGGGTTCGGCGAGCACCTGGACCTGCCCTCGTTCGCCCGGCTCGTCGCCGAGCTGCGCGAGCTCGGGGCCGTCGTCGAGTCCACCAGGGTGCTCGCCGTCCATCTGAGCCACCGCAACCCGCCCGGCGACGAGCTGGCGCGGCGGCTGCACGACCTCGGTGCCGAGGCCCCACCCGACGGCACCATCCTGGACGTCCCACCACGCGCACCCTCGAGGGCGCCGTCGAAGGCCTCCCTGGGGACGGACCCGCCGCGACCCTCGGCGCCGGCGGACCAGCCAGCGGACCGCGCGGCGGACCGGCCAGCGGACCGCGCGGCGCCACCGGCACCGCCGCGGCGGGTCCTGGTCACCGGTGGCACCCGGTCGGGCAAGTCCGCGCACGCCGAGCATCGGCTGCTCGCCGAGCCGGACGTCCTCTACGTCGCCACCGGCCGGCCCGCGGACGGATCCGACCCCGACTGGGCGGCCCGGATCCAGGCCCACCGCGACCGCCGACCGCCGGGCTGGCGCACCGTGGAGACCCTCGATCTCGAGCCGCTGCTGCGCGCGCCCGGCCCCGCGCTGCTCATCGACAGCATCTCGCTGTGGGTGGCCGCGCGACTGGATGAGGACGAACCGGACTTCGGCGCGTCCGTGCACGGCCTGGTCGAGGCATGGCGTGAGGCGCGACGTCGCGTGGTGGCGGTGACGGACGAGGCCGGCTCGGGCCCGGTGGCGCCTACCGCGGTGGGGCGCCGGTTCGTCGACCGCCTCGGCGAGGTCAACGCCCGGCTCGCGGCCGAGGCGGACGAGGTCTGGCTGTCCGTGGCCGGCCTGCCCGTCCGGCTGCGCCCCGCCGAACCCGCCAGCTGACCAGGCCGGCCGGAGGCAGGCCGGTCGGTCGGTCGGAGGCCGGCACAGCACGCGGGCGCGGCCCGCGGGATCTCGGCGGCCTCCGTGGCCTCAGCGGCGTCAGTCGTGCAGGAACGAGTACAGGTACAGCCCGGACGAGCCGGCCACCACCAGGCCGGTGCCGTCGGGCAGCCAGGCGCAGCCGCGGGCCGTGCCCTCGAACCGCATCATCGCGCCGCAGGTCCACGTCCGCGGGTCCCAGATCCGCACCGACCCGTCGCCACCCGCGCTGGCCAGCCACGACCCGTCCGGGGCGAAGCTCACCTCCCGGACGGCCTGCGTGTGGCCCTCGAGCACGGTCAGCGCCCGGCCGGTCGCGACGTCCCAGATCCGCACGGTGTGGTCCTGCCCGGCGGAGGCCAGCAGCCGGCCGGCCGCATCGGTCGCGAGCCCGAACACCGGCCCGTGGTGGCCGCGCAGCACCGCCCGCTGCTCGAGGGTCACCACATCCCACACCCGCACGGTCGCGTCGTCGGCGCCGGAGGCGAGCCACGTCCCGTCCGGGCCGGCGACGCAGGCCGGCACCCGCGCGGTGTGGCCGGTGAAGGTCGCCATCCACTCGCCGGACTCGGCGTCCCAGAGCCGCACCGAGTCGTCCTCGCAGCCGCCCGCGACCCAGGTGCCGTCCGCGGCCACGGCGAAGCCGAGGATCGCCACGTCCGCGGTGAGCACCGCCCGCACCGTCCCGGTGGCCGGCTCCCAGAGCCGCAGCGCGTTCGGCTGGGCCGGCACGACGGCCCAGCCCCCGTCGGGGCTGCTGCGGCACCCCCGGGCCGGGCCAGGCAGACCCGCCAGCGCCGCGCCCGGCTCGCCGGTCGCGAGATCCCACGCCGTGACGGTTCCATCGTCGCTGGACGACACGACATAGCCCGCGGCACCCGCGGCGGATGCGTCGAGGCCGGGCGCGGCGGAGCGCACGACGACGGAGCACCCCCGGGTGCCCTCGTTGCGTTCCGCGGTCGGCACCCGGGGCAGCTCCCCCCTGGTGCTCCAGAGCCGGATCGTGCCGTAACGGCCGCCTGAGGCGATCCAGGAGCCGTCCGGGGCGACGACGCAGGCCCGGGTGCCGACCGCCCCGGTCAGCTCGGCTCGCTGGGTACCGTCGCCGGGGTCGCGCACCGCGATCACATCCCCTTCCGGCGCGACGGCGAAGGAGCCGTCCGGCGACAGGGCACAGGCGTGCACGGGACGCCCGTTGTCGCCGATCGTGGCGACCTGTCGGCCGGTGACCGTGTCCCACCGGCGCAGCGTGCCGTCCTCCCCGGCCGACACCAGCCAGGAGCCGTCCGGGCCGTAGGCCAGCGCGAGCACCGGCCCGAGGTGACCGGGCAGGCGGCTGCCGGCGGCGCCGGTGCGCAGGTCGACCAGCCAGATGGCTCCGTCGTCACCGGCGACGACGACCGTCGTCGGGTCCGGGCCGACCGCGCAGCAACGCAACGGTCCCACCGCCACCGGCACGGTCAGCTTCGGGCTGCCCGTGGCGACATCCCAGGTCCGCAGCGTGCCGTCGGAGCCGACCGCCACCACCGAGCGGCCGTCGAGGCTCACCGCGACGCCGTTCACCGGGCCCCGGTGGCCGCGCAGGACGAGGCGGGCGGGGCACCCCGCACCGACCATCCCGTCCACCTCCGCCACCTCGGCCGCGCGGTGCGCGCCGGATGCCCGGGATCCCTCGTCCGGGACGTCCCAGATCCGCACGGTGCCGTCCAGGCCCGCGGAGGCCAGCCAGCCGCCGTCCGGGGCGATGGCACAGCTCAGCACGTTGCCCGTGTGCCCGGTGAACATCGACCGCGCGATGCCCGTGCCGACCGTCCAGGTCCGCAGCGTCCCGTCCATCCCTGCCGAGGCCAGCCAGGAGCCGTCGGGTGCGACGGCCAGCGCGTGCACCTGCCCGCGGTGGCCGGCCAGCACCCGCCGCAGCGCCGGGTGTGGCTGGTCGGGCAGCGGCCACCGGTTGACCAGCCGCGGACCGGCGAGCTCACGGGCCAGCGCCGCCCGCGCCGGCTCCAGTGCGCGGACGCCGTCCAGCCGGCTCAGCACAATCGCGCCGAGCGCTCCGGCCGGCGTGGTCGGGGCGAGTAGATGCGCGTTCTGCCCGAGCGCCCGGGCCAGTGCGGGGGCGAACTCCCCGCACAGCTCGTCGACCTCGTCGCGGTCCAGCTCACCCGTGGCGGACCAGTAGGCCGCCAGAACGTCCCGCCCGATCGCGGCATCCTCGCCGACCACCGCGCGCTCCAGGTACCGCCGCAGGTCCTCGCCGGTCAGCCGGCCGAGGCCCCCCGCCAAGACGGTCGGCTGACCGGGCGGCGGGGCGGCAGACACATCCGGCAAATTACCGGAACACCCTGCGCCCGGCGGGCCGGACGACACAGTGGGACCACCTGCGTACGCGGACCGGTCCCGGCACCTGGCCGGGGGTCGGATGAAGGTGGCCCATCAGGTAATAAGGACCTGTGGACATCACTCCGGCCGGATCCGCCCCGCAGCCGCCGACCTCGACCACCTTTCCGGACGTACCGGAACTCGACCAGGAGGCCATGGCGGCCGCGCGCAGGCGCCACGGCATCCTCACCAAGCCGCCGGGCGCGCTCGGCCGCCTCGAGGACCTGTCGATCTGGCTCGCGGGCGTGCAGGGCACCTGCCCACCCCGGCCACCCGGCCGCATCCGGGTGATCGTCATCGCCGGTGATCACGGCATCGCGGCCGCCGGGGTGTCGGCGTTCCCGTCGGAGGTCACGGCGCAGATGGTGGCGAACTTCGCCGCCGGCGGCGCGGCCGTCAACGTGCTGGCGCGCCAGGTCGGCGCGTCGGTCCGGGTGGTGGACGTCGCCGTCGACACACCGGAGCCGACCGCCCCGGGCGGCGTCGACGGCACAGCACCACCCGAGCGGTACCGGATCCGCCGCGCGAGCGGGCGGATCGACCAGGATGACGCGCTCACCTCGGCCGAGGTCTCCGCGGCGTTCGCCGTGGGCCGGCTGATCGCGGACGAGGAGATCGACGCCGGCGCGGATCTGCTCATCCCCGGTGAGATGGGTATCGGCAACACCACCGCGGCGGCGGCGGTGATCGGCACCCTGCTCGACCTGGAGCCGGCCGAGGTGGTCGGGCGCGGAACCGGCATCGACGACCAGCGATGGATGATCAAGGTTGCCGCGATCCGGGACGCGATGCGGCGCGCCCGGCACGCCGGCAACGCGCTGTCGGTGCTGCGGGTCGCTGGTGGGGCGGATCTCGCCGCGCTCGCCGGTCTCCTCGTCCAGGCCGGGGTCCGGCGCACACCGGTCGTCCTCGACGGAGTGATCGTCTGCGCGGCGGCGCTGGCCGCCGAGACCATCGTCCCGGGCGCGCGGCAGTGGTGGATCGCCGGCAGCCGCTCCCCCGAGCCGGCGCAGCGGTTCGTCCTCAACCGGCTCGGGCTCGAGCCGCTCGTGGACGCCGGACTGCGCCTCGGTGAGGGCACCGGCGCCCTGCTCGCCGTGCCGATGCTGCTGGCGGCGCAGCGCACCCTCGCCGAGATGGCGACCTTCGACCAGGCCGGCGTCAGCAGCGGGAAGAACGACCCGTCCGACCCTGCCCCCAGCGAAAGCGAGGGCGACGGCGAGGGCTCGGGGGACGGTCCGGCCGCCGACGGCACCAGCACCGACGCCCCGTGACCGCCCCGGTGATCGGGGTGCGTGCGGCCGTCACCCTGCTCACCGTGGTGCCGATCCGCGGCCCCGAGCGCCTGGACCGCACCACGGCCAGGCGCGCCATGCTGGCGGCTCCAGCGGTCGGGTTCGCGCTCGGCTTCGTCTGCGCCCTGGTGGTGCTGGGTCTGCGGGTCATGACGAAGCCACCGGGCGAACGCCCGCAGACGCTGCTTCCCGCAGTCGTCGGCCTCGCGCTGATCGCGCTGCTCACCCGCGGCCTGCACCTGGACGGGCTGGCGGACGTGGCCGACTCGTTCGGCGTCCGCGGCGGCCGTGACCGGATGCTCGCCGTCATGCGGGAGTCGACCATCGGTGCCTTCGGCGCGATCACCGTGCTGTTCGTGGTGCTCATCCAGGTCTCGGCGCTGAGCGTCGCGATCAGCGCGCACCGGGGCACCGTGTCGATCCTGGTCGCGGCGATGACCAGCCGGCTCGCCGCGACCTGGTCCTGCGTCGAGCGGACACCGGCGGCCCGGCCGGACGGCCTCGGCGCGCTGGTCGCGGGCACGGTGCGCCGCCGCGACGCGACAGCGGCCACCGCCGGTGTGCTGCTGGTGGCCGCGCTGGCCGGGCGGTTCGACTTCCACGGTGGCGACGACGGCAGGGCCGTCCGCGCGGTGGTGGCCGTGGTGGTCGGGCTCGCCGCGGCGTTGCTGGTCCGCCACCGCCTCGTCCGCCGCTTCGGTGGCATCACCGGCGACACGCTCGGCGCGACGATCGAGATCACCCTCATGGTCTGCCTGCTGACGATGGCCATGACGATCCCGACGTCGATCCTGCGGTTCCTCGGCCTCGCCTGATCCGCAAACCGCCCAGGCCCCGGCCCTCGACCCGCCACCCGCCAGGACCCCGCATCGCCGCAGCGCCGCATCGCCGCAGCGCGCCAGCAATTCACCACAAAAGACGCGAAGTGTCCGCAGGACCACCTGACGATCGACAAACGTTGAGGGTTTCGGTCGTTCCAGCAGCCAGAATCCTCAACGTTTACCCGTCAGCAACGCCGACGCGAAGCTAGCGCGGGGAGGCGGAGACGAACGGGGGGCGGACAACCGTCATCGACGAGACGCGGCCGCGGACGTCCACCGTCACGGTGTCGCCCGCGGTCACCGACCGGTCGAGCAGGGCGAGGCCGATGCCCTGGCGCAGCGTCGGCGAGAACGTGCCGCTGGTGACCTCGCCGACCTCGGCGCCACCGGCACCGGTCACCCGCATGTGCGGGCGCGGGATGCCGCGGTCGTTCGAGCGCAGGCCCCACAGCGAGCGGGCCGCGCCGGCCGCACGCTCGGCGAGCAGCGCCTCCCGGCCCCAGAAGGCCGGCTTGTCCCAGCCGACCGCCCAGCCGGAACGGGCCTGCACGGGCGAGATCGACAGCGACAGGTCCTGGCCGTGCAGCGGGTAGCCCATCTCGGTCCGCAGCGTGTCGCGGGCACCGAGGCCACACGCAAGACCACCGACGCCGGCCGCCGCCGCCAGCACCTCGTCCCAGAGCGGCACCGCGTCCTCCCAGCGGGGCAGCAGCTCGAAACCGATCTCGCCGGTGTAGCCCGAGCGGCAGACGACGACCGGCCGGCCCTTCCAGTCGGCGTCGGCGAAGCTCATGTAGGCGCCGTCGGCCGGCAGGCCCAGCGCGGCGAGGACCTGGACCGACGCCGGGCCCTGCACGGCGAGGACGGCGTAGTCGGTGTGCAGATCCGTCACCGCCACCCCTGACGGCGCGGCCGCGGCCAGCCGCCGGACGACCTCGGCGGTGTTCGCGGCGTTCGGGACCAGGAACACGTCGTCATCGGCGTAGAAGTAGGCGATGAGGTCGTCGACGACACCGCCGGTCTCGTCGCAGCACAACGTGTACTGCGCCTGACCGGGACCGATCCGGCGCAGGTCGTTGGTCAGGCACGAGTTGACGAAGTCCACCGCGCCGGCGCCGCGCACACGGGCCTTGCCCAGATGGCTGACGTCGAAGACACCGACCGCGGAACGCACGGCGGCGTGCTCGGCCAGCACCCCACGGCCCGCGTACTCGATCGGCATCTCCCACCCGCCGAAGCCGGCCGTCTTCGCGCCCAGCTCGATGTGCCGCTCGTACAGCGGGGACCGGCGCAGCTCTGTCCTTCCGGCAGCCTCTGTCATGCCGGCAGCGTAGCGGTCCGGTGGGCTCCGCCGTTGCCGACGGCGGCCCCCGCCGTTGCCGAGGGCGGCTCCCGCCGTTGCCGACGGCGGCTCCCGCCGTTGCCGAGGGCGGCTCCCGCCGTTGCCGACGGCGGCTCCCGCCGTTGCCGAGGGCGGCTGCCTCGACCGACCGCCGCACCCCCGACCCGATGTCCGTCATGCCCCGGCAACAGGCCCGTCACGGCCTGGCAACCGGCCTGTCACAGCCCGCACCGCGGGTCGCACCCGCCGCCACACACCTGCCACCGCCACGAGGGGCACTGCCAGGCGGGCCCAATACGCTCAGGCCATGACCGTCACCTCTGTCGCCGCCACCGCGCTCACCGATCTCGACGTCGACGCGATAGTGGTCGGAATAGCCAAAGGCGAGGACGGCCCGGTGCCTCTCGGCGGGACCGGGCCGCTCGACTCCGCGCTCGGTGGCCGCCTCGCCCGGATCCTCGCCGATCTCGGGGCGACCGGCGCCGCGGGCGACACCGTGCGGTTCGCGACGCTGGGAACGCTGACGGCTCCGACCGTCCTCGCGGTCGGCCTCGGCGATCACAGCACGTTCCTGCGCGACGCGGAAACCGATCACGAGGCCCTGCGGCGCGCGGCCGGCGCGGCTGTCCGGGCACTCGCCGGAACGACCCGGGTCGCCACCACGCTGGCACTCGCCGGCGGCGAGGCGAGCCCGTCGTCGCTGCGCGCGGCGGCCGAGGGATCGCTGCTGGGTGCCTATGCCTTCGACAGCCTGCGTGCCGCGTCGACCAGGCCGGCCCCCGTCCAGGAGATCGTCCTGGTGGTCGAGGAGCCGGCGGCCGTCGCCGCGGCCGAGGCCGCCCTGGCGCGTGCGGTGATCGTCAGCGAGTCCGTCGCGCTCGTCCGGGACCTGGTGAACACGCCGCCGAGCCACCTCTCCCCCGCCCGGCTGGCCGAGATCGCGGTCGAACGGGCTGGTGCCGTCGGTGTCGAGGTGACGGTGCTGGACGAGCATGCTCTCGCCGACGGGGCCTTCGGCGGCCTGCTCGGCGTCGGTCAGGGTTCGGTCAACCCTCCGCGGCTCATCCGTCTGCGCTACGCGGGCGCCGGCGAGAAGACCGCCGGCGAGAGCGACAGCGAGAGCAGGGGCAGCGGTGACGGCGCCGCCGTCGCGGCCACCGACCTGGCCCTGGTCGGCAAGGGCATCACCTTCGACTCCGGCGGCCTCTCGCTGAAGCCGCCGGTGGCCATGGAATGGATGAAGAGCGACATGGCCGGCGCGGCGTCCGTGCTCGCGTCGGTGATCGCCGCGGCCAGGCTTGGGCTTGCGATCAACCTGACCGGCTGGATGCCCTGCGCGGAGAACATGCCTTCCGGTGAGGCCATCCGGCCCTCCGACGTGATCACCCTGCGGGGCGGGAAGCGCGTCGAGGTGCTCAACACCGACGCCGAGGGCCGGCTGGTTCTCGGCGATGCGCTGGCCCGCGCCAGCGAGGACCACCCGGCACTCATCGTGGACGTCGCCACGCTCACCGGCGCGCAGATCGTGGCACTGGGCACCCGCACCAGCGGCGTCATGGGCCGCGGTGACGCACCGGACGCCGTCGTCACCGCCGCCGGGCGTGCGGGCGAGACGGTGTGGCCGATGCCGATGCCGGCGGAGCTGCGCAAGAGCCTCGACTCGGTGGTCGCCGACCTGACGAACGTCGCGCCCGGCGGCAACCGCGACGCCGGGATGCTGCTGGCCGCGCACTTCCTCGCCGCCTTCGTGCCCGAGGAGATCCCCTGGGCGCACGTCGACATCGCCGGGCCGTCCTGGAACGGCGGCGAGGCGTACGGCTACACGCCGAAGGGGGGCACGGGGGCGATCGTGCGCACCCTCGTCCAGCTGGCCGAGGACCGCGCGGCGACCTCCTGACCCCACCGGGTGGTGCTGTGTCACCCCGCTGGTCCGCGCGGTCACCCTGTGGGTTCGCGAGATCCGACCGGGCAGCCAGGTCGGGCCACCGGGGGTGAGCCGCGCCACATCTCGGTGGCGTGATGCGGCACAGTCGGCGTCGTGGAGCCCAGACAGGCCGCCTGCTCGTGAAAGACTGGACCCAGCCGGTACAGCTGTGCATGGGGGGCGTTCGTCCCCCCGATGCGCAGTCGTTCCGGCTGGGCTCACCGGCCATGACGACGGCCACGCTCCTGCCGCCGCCATGCCGGGACCCTGGCGTCCGCAAGTCGTCGAAGAAGGGACCTCGCGTGGCGGACACAGCGGCCGGTCCCGTCGATCTGGTCATCCTCGGTGGTGGCAGCGGCGGGTATGCCGCCGCGCTGCGGGCCGCGGAGCTGGGCCTGCGGGTCGTCCTGATCGAGAAGGACAAGCTCGGCGGCACCTGCCTGCACCGCGGCTGCATTCCGACCAAGGCGCTGCTGCACGCGGCCGAGGTGGCGGACACCGTCGCCGACAGCGCCGCCTTCGGGGTCCACGCGACGCTGGGCGGTATCGACCCGGCCGGCGTGGCGCGATACCGCGACTCGGTCGTGGACGGTCTGTACAAGGGGCTCACCGGGCTGGTGCACTCCCGCGGCATCGAGGTCGTCGCCGGAGCCGGCCAGGTGGTGTCCCCTACGGCGGTGGCCGTCGGGGCCCGGCTGATCGAAGGCCGGCACCTTCTGCTCGCCACCGGTTCGGCGCCGCGGACCCTGCCCGGTCTCGAGATCGACCACCGCACGGTGATCGACAGCGACGACGCGCTGGCGCTGGGGCAAGTACCCGCGTCGGTGGTCGTCCTCGGTGGTGGCGCGATCGGGTGTGAGTTCGCATCGGTCTGGCGCTCGTTCGGCGCCGAGGTGACCATCGTCGAGGCCCTGCCCCATCTGGTGCCGGCCGAGGACGAGGCCAGCTCGAAGCTGCTCGAGCGCGCCTTCGGCCGGCGCGGCATCTCACTACGTCTCGGTGTGCCGTTCGCGGACGCGAAGACCACCGACCGGGGGGTCACGGTCGTCCTCGAGGACGGAGCGACCATCGACGCCGAGCTGCTCCTGGTGGCCGTGGGGCGCGGCCCGGTCTCCGCCGGGCTCGGCCTGGAGCGCATCGGCGTCACCATCGACCGCGGCCACGTCGTCGTCGACCCCCAGCTGCGGACGAACCTGCCGACGGTCTCCGCGCTCGGGGACCTTCGGCCGGGGCCCCAGCTCGCCCACGTGGCGTTCGCCGAGGGAATCCTGGTCGCGGAGCGGCTCGCGGGGCTCGACCCGGTGCCGGTCGACTACGTGAACGTTCCGCGGGTCACGTACTCACACCCCGAGGTGGCATCCGTCGGCCTGACCGTCGCCGCCGCGCGCAAGCGTTTCGGTGAAGTCGACACCGCCACCTATCACCTGGCAGGAAACGGCAAAGCACGGATCCTGCGCTCGTCGGGAGCGGTAACCGTGGTCTCGGCGCAGGACGGGCCCGTCCTCGGCGTCCACATGGTGGGCGACCGGGTGGGCGAGTTGATCGCCGAGGCCCAGCTCATCACCAACTGGGAGGCCTACCCGACCGACGTCGCCCAGCTGATCCACCCGCACCCGACCCTCTCCGAGGCGCTCGGTGAGGCGCACCTCGCTCTCGCCGGCAAGCCACTGCACGTCCACAGTTAGCCTGCGGTGCCCGCCGTTCGTCCCTGACAGCCCGACCGGGCAGCAGGGCGCGACGTCGGGCGCGACGAAGGAGTCGTTGTCAGAATGTCAGTTTCCGTCACAATGCCCCGCCTCGGGGAGAGCGTCTCCGAGGGGACGGTCACCCGCTGGCTGAAGAAGGAAGGCGAGCGCGTCGAGGCCGACGAGCCGCTGCTGGAAGTAAGCACGGACAAGGTCGACACCGAGATCCCCGCGCCGGCCTCCGGCATCCTCGGTTCGATCAAGGTTGCCGAGGACGAGACCGTCGAGGTCGGCGTCGAACTGGCCGTGATCGAGGATGGTGCCGCCGCGGCTGCCGCCCCCAGCGCCCCGGCCGCGCAGCCCACGCCCGCCCCCGAGCCGCCGAAGGCAGTCGCTCCCCCGCCGCCGCCCGCGCCCACCCCGGCTCCGCCGCCCCCGCCGGCCCCGGCACCGGCCCCCGCGCCCGCGCCGACCCCGCCACCGCCGCCGGCCCCCGCTCCGGTTCCGTCGCAGGCTCCGGTCGCGGCGAGCACCGCGGACGCCAGCGCCGACGGCCTCGGCCGGTACGTCACGCCGCTGGTCCGCAAGATGGCCGCCGAGCTGGGTGTCGACCTCGGCATCGTGACCGGCAGTGGGCCGGGGGGGCGCATCACCAAGCAGGACATCCAGGATGCGGCGAAGGCCCCGGCGGCTCCCGCCGCGCCCGCTCCCGTGCCCGCTGCCGCTGTCGCTCGCCCGGCAGCCGCGCCGGTGCCGGCCCCCGCGGCCGCCGCAGCCGCCGCCCGTGGGCGCACCGAGAAACTCACCCGCCTGCGCTCGCTCGTCGCCCGCCGGATGGTCGAGTCGCTGCAGATCAGCGCGCAGCTCACGACCGTCGTGGAGGCCGACGTCACGCGCATCGCGAAGCTGCGCGACCGGGCCAAGGCCGGGTTCCTGGCCCGCGAGGGCGTGAAGCTCTCCTTCCTGCCGTTCTTCGCCGTGGCCGCCTGCGAGGCGCTGCGCGAGCACCCGGTGATCAACTCCAGCATCGATCTGGAGGGCGGCACGGTCACCTACCACGACGCGGAGAACCTGGGTATCGCGGTCGACACCGACCGCGGGCTGGTCGTCCCGGTCATCCACAACGCCAGCGACCTGAACCTCAGCGGCATGGCACGCAAGATCGACGAGCTCGCCGCCCGCACCCGCGCCAACCAGGTGTCTCCGGACGACCTGGGCGGTGGCACGTTCACGCTGACGAACACCGGCAGCCGGGGCGCGCTGTTCGACACCCCGATCCTCAACCAGCCGCAGGTGGCGATCCTGGGCACCGGGTCGGTCGTCAAGCGGCCGGCCGTCGTCACGGACCCGGAGCTCGGTGAGGTCATCGCGGTTCGGTCGAAGGTCTACCTGGCCCTGACCTACGACCACCGGATCGTCGACGGTGCCGACGCGGCCCGCTTCCTGACCGCGGTGGCGAGCCGTCTGGAGGAAGGTGCCTTCGAGGCCGAGCTCGGGCTGTAGCCGAGCGGTCAGGCCTGCTTGTCAGGCCCGATGAGCAGGCCTGACAAGCAGGCCGAACCAAGCAGGCCGAACGAGCCGAGGAGCCCGGACAGATGAAGGTGGCCGTCACCGGATCGTCCGGGCTCATTGGTTCCGCGTTGCTGCCAGCCCTGCGGGCTGACGGCCACGAGGTCGTCCGGATCGTCCGCCGGCCGCCGCGGGGCCCGGGCGAGATCCGCTGGGACCCCCTGGCCGGCCAGTTGGATCCACGCGAGCTCCAGGGCGTCGAAGCGGTGATCAACCTCGCCGGCGCCGGCCTCGGCGATCACCGCTGGACCGCGAGCTACAAGCAGGTCCTGTGCGCCAGCCGCATCGAGGGCACCCGCCTGCTCGCCGAGACGCTCGCCGGTCTCGCCGTACCGCCGCGGGTCCTGCTCTCCGGCAGCGCCATCGGCTGGTACGGCAGCCCCGCCGGGGCGACCGGACCAGCGCTGGACGAGTCCGCCGGTGCGGGCGTCGGATTTCTCGCCGACCTCGTCCGCGGCTGGGAGGGCGCCACCGCGGCGGCCGAGGCGGGCGGAATCCGGGTTGTGCGGCTGCGTACCGGCGTCGTGCTGTCCGCCCGCGGCGGAATGCTCGGCCGGCTGCTCCCGCTGTTCCGCCTGGGTGCCGGCGGCCAGCTCGGCCCGGGGCGGCAGTGGCTCAGCTGGATCAGCCTGCGCGACACCGTCGCGGCGGCGCTCTACCTGCTCGAGGCCGACGGGACACGCGGGCCGGTCAACCTCGTCGCCCCGCGGCCCGTGACCAACGCCGAGTTCACCGCCACCCTGGCCCGGGCGCTGCACCGCCCGGCGTTCGCGCGGGTTCCCCGCGCCGCCCTGCGGCTGGCACTCGGCGAGTTCGCCGACGAGGGGGTGTTCGCCTCCCAGCGCCTCGCACCGGCCGCTCTGCTCGACGCGGGTTTCCGTTTCGCCCACCCGGACCTCGCCGCGGCGCTGGAGGACGCCCTGCACCACGGCGGCTGATCCGACCTGGTCAGCCAGGCGCAACCGACTCGCTGCCCGCGAGCCGCCAGCCTCCGCTGGTCCGCCAGAGCGTCAGGATCTTGATGCTCTCCGGCGAACCCGGTTCGCTTGCCAGGACCGCGCCGGCGGCGTTGAGGAAGTTGTACGCCTCGACGCTCTCCGTCACGCGCAGCACGACCTGATCCGCGCGTTCCAGCTGAATCTCCAGGTCGATGATCTGAATCCGTACCGGCGACGAGTGTGCGCCTTTCTCCAGCAGCGTGCGGACGGTTGCCTGGTCGGTGCGCAGCGCGGCACTGTCCGGTGCGTCCGCCGCGTCCAGCGCGGTGAGGTCTGCGCGTTCGAAGGCCCTGCTTCGCGCGACGTTCAGCTCCTCGAGGACCGCCCGCCACGCCTGCTCCGGTGACCGCCCGTTCACCGGTGTCGCGCTCGGGTCCTGCCCTCCCCCGCCGCCGGCCGCCGGGGCCCCGCGGGTCTCGGCCCGGTCGGAGCCGCCGTTCATCAGCACGACAGCGATGACGACGGCCACGAGCCCGACGCAGCCGATCGCCGGTAGCAGCAGACGGTTCCGCCCGCCGCGGCCGGACCGCCCCGAACGCCCCGCCGGGCCCCCACGGGCGCCACCACGGACCCGCCCGGACGCCCGGCCCGCCCGCCGTGCCGCCGACGGTGCCGGGGTCGCCGACCGCCCGCCACGACGCACCGCCTTGCCGCCGCGACGATCACGGCCCACCGGGTGCAGCGAGCCCACCAGCTCGGACGGATCGGAGGGTGCGGTCCGTCCGTCTCTCGGCTGGGTTCGACCGCTCGCCGCGCCCGCGCCCACGCCGGGGCCGGGGCCGGGGGGCGTACCCGCGGATTCGCCCGCCGCCGTACCCGCCGCGATGCCCTCCGACGGCGGCGAAGCGGGCTCGCCGGGCTCCTGCCAGGCCGCGTCGGCCCCGCCGCCCGCCCAGACGTCCGGAACAGCCGCCTCGGAAGGATCGCCGCCGGGGGGTGGCAGCAGCCGCCCGCCGGCCCCGTCCCCACCGGCGACCTCGCCGTCGCCACCCTGGGCACGCGCGGTGTGGCGGTGGCCGGCCTGCCACTCCGGCCCGGTGGCCCACGGGTCGCGGTCATCATCGAGATCATCACCAGCGTCTGCCGCCGGCTCCGCCTCGTCGATCCACGGGTCGGAGGCGAGCTCGATCTCGCTGCCCACGGAGCCGCCGGGCGAGACACCCGTCATGCGGATCGGCAGTGGGGTGGCACTGCGTGCGAGGCCGGCGGCCAGCTCGGCCGCGGACGGCCGGCGCAGCGGATCGTCGATCAGCGCCATCGCCACCGCCACCGCCACCGCGGCCGCGTCGGGGCCGGTGGCCTGGCTCATGGCCCCGAGCAGAAGCTCCGCAAGATCATGCACGTCGTCCGCGGAAGACCCGCCGGGGCTGGTCAGGGCGGCGACGCCGACGCCGGCGAGCACCGGCCGGCCGTTCGGTTCCAGCAGGATGTCCAGCGCGGTCAGCTCGCCGTGGACCAGCCCGGCGCCATGCGCCGCCGCGAGTGCCTGCGCCACGGGCAGGCCGATCGTCACGACCTCGCCCGGCTCCAGCCGGCCCCGGGCGGCGAGCAGCCGGGACAGGCTGACGGTCTCGGGCACCGGCTCGGCCACGACGGCCAGCCCGTCCGCCGTCCGGATCGCGTCGGTCACCGAGACCAGGTGCGGATGGCGGACGTCGAGCTGGCGCCGGATCTCCCCCAGCGCTTCGGCACGCACCAGCGGATCCGCCGGCAGCCGCACATACCGAACCGTGACGTCCGCGCCGAGCTGCTCGACACGACCGGCCCAGACCTCACCGGCCCCGGCGTCGTAGCGCCGGTGGCGCAGGATAATGCCCGGCACCGTGGGATCACCGCCGTGCCGGCCCGGCCGATCGCCGGAATCGTCCGTGAAGGTCACGATCGTCGACGCTAGGCCGAACGGGCAACCCTCGCAGGACACTTTTCGCTGTTGTGGATAACTTCGTTCCGAACGGTGGGAGCGAGCCGGCCGGGCACTCGGCCGACCAGGAGCCGAACTCAACCAGGAGTCAGCTGTGCAGATCCTCGCGACAAGCGGTGGCTTCCAGCCCGACGGCAGGTGGGGAGCCAAGGTCGGGCCGCTGCTGGATCACGCGATCGCCCTCGCGGAGCCGACCGGCCGTCCCCGGCTGTGCCTGCTGCAGACAGCTCTCGGCGACGACCAGTCCGCCTACGCCCGCGGCTACGCGGCGCTGAACCGGGACCGGCCGGACGTCGCCGTCTCCCACCTGGCGCTGTTCCCGATGCCGAACGTCGCCGACCCGCGGGCCCACCTGCTCGCCCAGGACGTCATCTGGGTCGGCGGCGGCAGCGTGGCGAACCTGCTCGCGCTCTGGCGGGTGCACGGCCTCGACGAGATCCTGCGTGAGGCCTGGGAGGCCGGCGTGGTGCTGGGCGGCGTCTCGGCCGGGTCGCTGTGCTGGCATGTCGGCGGCACCACCGACTCCTTCGGCCCGGACCTGCGCCCGGTCACGAACGGCCTGGGCCTGCTGCCACACAGCAACACCCCGCACTACGACTCCGAGAGCGCCCGCCGCCCGCTCTACCAGCGGCTCGTCGCCGACGGGACGCTCCCCGCCGGCTGGGCCACCGACGACGGCGTCGGCCTGCACTTCCGCGGCACCGAGCTGGTCGAGGCCGTCTCGGACCGGCCGGACGTCCACGCCTGGCGGGTCGAGCCGGGCCCGGGCGCGACCGCGGTCGAGACGCGCGTCTCACCGCGGCGGCTGCCGGACTGACGTCCTCCCTGGCCTGAGACCGATCCGAAGCCGGTGGGACGAGCCACTCGTCCGTTGCCGGCCGGGCCGGTCGTCCCACCGGCGTACCCTCGGGACGTGGATGTCCTGCAGTTGGGTGTCGTTCCCTATCACGAAGCCTGGGGCAGGCAGCGCGCGCTGGCCGAGGAGCGCCGTCACGGGCGCGGCGAGGACACGCTGATCCTCCTCGAGCATCCCGAGGTCTACACGGCGGGCCGGCGCACCGACCCCGCCGACCGCCCGGTGGACGGCGCGGAGGTCGTCGACGTCGACCGCGGCGGCAGCATCACCTGGCATGGTCCCGGGCAGCTCGTGGGCTACCCGATCGTCCGGCTCCCGATGCCGCTGGACGTCGTCGCCTACGTCCGGATGCTGGAAGCCGGCCTGATCGCGGTCTGCGCCGAGTTCGGCGTGGCGACCCGCCGGGTCGAGGGCCGCACCGGGGTCTGGACGGTGGACGGCACCCGCAAGCTCGCCGCCATCGGTGTCCGGGTGAGCTGGAAGGTCACCACACACGGCTTCGCGCTCAACTGCGACCCCGCCCTGGGCTCGTTCGGCCGGATCGTGCCGTGCGGGATCTCCGACGCGGGCGTGACCAGCCTCAGCCTGGAGCTGGGGCGCACGGTGACGGTGGCGGACGCCCGCCCGGTGGTGGAGCGCCACCTGACCGGCGCCATCACCGACTACCTCGCTGCCGGCCGCGAGGCTCAGGCCCGCCGGCAGCCGAAGGCCGACGCACTGATCGGCGCCGGGAACATCGAAGGAGGAGCAGCCGGATGACGGCCACGCCAGTCGCGCCGGAGGGCCGGCCGCTGCTACGCCTCGAGGCCCGCAACGCCCAGACCCCGATCGAACGCAAACCACCCTGGATCCGCACCCGCCTGCGCACCGGCCCCGAATACACCGACGTCCGCAGCCTCGTCCACGGCGCCGGCCTGCACACCGTCTGCGAAGAAGCCGGCTGCCCCAACATCTACGAATGCTGGGAAGACCGCGAGGCCACCTTCCTCATCGGCGGCGACACCTGCACCCGCCGCTGCGACTTCTGCCAGATCGACACCGGCCGCCCCGCCCCGTTGGACACCGACGAACCACGCCGCGTCGCCGAATCCGTCACCACCATGGGCCTGCGCTACGCCACCGTCACCGGCGTCGCCCGCGACGACCTCCCCGACGGCGGTGCCTGGCTCTACGCCGAAACCGTCCGACAGATCCACACCCACTCCCCCGGCACCGGCGTCGAGGTCCTCATCCCCGACTTCGCCGGCAACCCCGACCAGCTCGACGAGGTCTTCACCGCCACCCCCGAGGTCCTCGCCCACAACCTCGAAACCGTCCCCAGGATCTTCCGCCGCATCCGGCCCGGCTTCCGCTACGAACGCTCCCTCGACGTCCTCACCCGCGCCCGCGCCGCGGGCCTCGTCACCAAGTCCAACCTCATCCTCGGCCTCGGCGAGACCGACGACGAGATCGCGCAAGCCATGACCGCCCTCCACGAGGCCGGCTGCGACCTGCTCACCATCACCCAGTACCTGCGCCCCACCCCCCGCCACCACCCCGTCGAACGCTGGGTACACCCCGACGAGTTCATCGCCTGGCAGCAACGCGGCACCGAGATGGGCTTCGCCGGCGTCCTGTCCGGCCCCCTCGTCCGCTCCTCCTACCGCGCCGGCCGCCTCTACCAGCAGGCGATTACATTCCGTAGTGAAACTGCCCGGGGTGAGGCGGTTACCTCCCAAAGTGTGTCGCACGACTCTCACACCGGGTGACGAGTGCGCTGGTGATGACTACCCCGGACGACTAGGCTCGTGCCTGCGTCACGCGGCGGTCACAAGACACGGGGCTCGCCGTGGCGTGGGCACCCCCGTCATCTCCGCCAACCGCGGGAGTGATCGGCGGCGCCCGCGCCCTTCACAGTCAGTGCTGTTCCGGCGGGGCACCGGTCCCGCCTCGGGCTCCACGACCGCGTCGGGAGGTCGTCGACACCGTGTTCCGCTCACTCCTCACCGCCCTTGAGGAACTGACTCTTCTCGTCCTGCCGCACGGCGGCCAGCGCACAGCTCGCCACAACGCCTGGCGGGCCGCCACCGACCTGCACGTCACGACCGGCTATCGCTGGGTCGACCAGATCTCCGTCTCCGCCTTCGGCCTGGTGCCCGCCCCGGCGAACGCGTCCGTCCCGTCGCCGGCGGTCCCGCCGGCGACGACCGCCCACGCAGGCATACCCGCGGAGGCGAGGGCGGGTGCGCCGCTGGTCACCCGCCCGGTGGCAGCGGCCGCCGGGGGCGACTTCCCGGCGCCGCGCGAGCGGGAGTCGGCACCGCGGCCAGCGGCCGCCAGGGCCCCGGGAACCCGCGGCTCCACCGGGCGCGCCCCCAAGCCTCGGGTCTCCCCGCCGCGCGCCCGCGCCGCCGCCGCCGCGCGTTCCTGACCCGCAGGCGCCGACCGGGCCACCAGCCGGGCCCGCGAAGGCCGTAGGCTCGCGCCTATGGCGCTGCGGAGGAAGCCGACCGGTGCCGGCGGGGAGCCGGCGCTCGCGGCCGTGGGTGGGAACGGAACAAGTGGTGGCGGGTCGTCCCGTCGGTCGGGCAAGGCCAGCGCCGCGGGGCGGAACGGACCGGGCGCGGCTGGCGATGGCCCACGTGGCCCGGAGCGGAGCACCATGGCTGGCAGGAGTGACGGGGCTGGCAGGAATGGCGGGGCCGCCAGGAACGGTGGCGCCGGCAACGGCGGCGCGAAGGCCGGTGCCAAGGCGGGCTCGAAGGCCGGGTCGGGCAAGACCGACCAGCCGGAGAAGGCCGGCCGGGCCAGCGGTCCCGCGTCCGGCGGCGATGCCGCGGGCGCCGGTGCGCCGGGCAGGCTCGCCCAGATCCGGATGGTCTACAAGATCACCCGGCAGCGCGATCCGCAGGTGCTCTGGCTGAGCCTGCTCGGGCTGGCCGTGCCGGTGGTGATCGGCGTGCTGCTCGGAGTCTTCGTCGGCCCCCTGTATGTCTGGCTGCCGATCGCGATCCTGCTGGGCATCGTGGTGGCCCTCAACGTCTTCAGCCGCCGGGTCCAGAAGACCGCCTACGCGGAGATGGAAGGCAAGCCCGGCGCGGCGGCCGGCGTGGTGGAGCGCATGCGCGGTGACTGGCGCCTCACCCCCGCCGTCGGGGTCAACCGGCACCAGGATGTGGTCCATCGTGTGGTCTGCCGGGCCGGCGTGGTGCTCATCGCGGAGGGCCGCGGGCGCGGGCCTCGGGAGCTGCTCGCCGCCGAGAAGCGACGCATTCGCAAGATCGTCGGCGAGGCGCCGATGGTCGACTACATCGTCGGCAACGGCGAGGGCGAGATCCCGTTGCCGAAGCTGCAGAGCACCCTCATGCGGCTGCGCCGTGAGCTGCGCAAGCGCGACGTCGACGCCCTCGAGCGCCGGCTGCGGGCCGTGAGCAGCCCCGTCCTGCCGATTCCGAAGGGCCCGATCCCGCGCAACATCCCCCGCGGCGGCCGCCCGCGCTGAACCTGCCCGCCGCGCCGCGGCGGCGGCCAGCGGTCGCGGCGGCCCATCAACGTCATGACGCCCACGTCCCCACTCGGGGACGTGGGCGTCGGTGTCTCGCCGTCCGCTCAGGCCGCGGCTGTCTCCACGGCCTGTAGGTCAGGCCTTCGACGGGACGATCTCGTCACGCACGACGACCGTGCCCGCGGCGCGGTCGTGCGTGCCGCGCAGGTCACGGTCCCAGATGAACGCCGGGACCAGCAGGGCCAGCAGCAGCGTCCGGACCAGGATCCACGGCCAGCTCTGCCGCCCGAAGTCCCGCACCCGGATCACCCTGATCCCCGCGAGTCGCATGCCGATCGTCTGCCCGGCCACCGTGACCAGCACCAGCTCCTCCAGGAGGAAGGCACCGTAGATCGCCAGGCCGCGGATATCCGCCGCCGCGTCGACCCCGACCACGAAGAGCAGGCCGACCAGCAGGTTCGCCAGCACGCCGTCGACGATGTACGCAATGATCCGGGGCCCGAAGCCCACCACTGAACCGGGCCCGTCCGCCGGAAGCCCGAGCCGGGCTCCGGGCGGCGTGTCCCGGGGCAGACCGGGGCCCTCCAGCCAACCTCCGAGTGCGCGTCCCACCGCGCAAGCCTATGTCGCCCGCTCGCGCAACCAGGGCCATGACAGAACGTCACCAACGCCGTTAACGTAACATCCACGAAACAGTGCGTTGATTCCCTCGACGCGCCACGCGGTGACGCCACGCAACCGATCAGAGCGTACTCTGTCAGTCATTGGAAGCCTGAAGAACGCTGGAGGGTGGATGTTCACGAACGCCGACGACGTACTCCGCTATATCCGTGACGAAAAAGTTCTGTTCATTGATGTACGGTTCTGCGACCTGCCCGGCGTCATGCAGCACTTCACGATCCCGGCGGAGGTCTTCTCCGAGTCGGTCTTCAGTGACGGTCTCATGTTCGACGGGTCGTCGATCCGCGGTTTCCAGGCGATCCACGAATCGGACATGCTGCTGCTGCCGGACCCGCGGACGGCCTTCGTCGACCCCTTCCGCGAGCACTCCACCCTCGCGATGACCTTCTTCATCCACGACCCGATCACCAAGGAACAGTACTCGCGGGATCCCCGCAACATCGCGCGGAAGGCCGAGGAGTACCTGCGCGGCACCGGCATCGCCGACACCGCGTACTTCGGGCCCGAGGCCGAGTTCTACATCTTCGACGACGTGCGGTACGACTACACCCCGTACGGTTCCATGCACGCCGTTGACTCGGTCGAGGCCGCCTGGAACACCGCGCGCAAGGAGGAGGGCGGCAACCTCGGTTACAAGCCCCGCTTCAAGGGCGGCTACTTCCCGGTGCCGCCGACGGACCACTTCACCGACCTGCGCTCGGAGATGAGCCGGGTGCTCTTCGATGTCGGTATCACCGTCGAGATGCAGCACCACGAGGTCGGCACCGCCGGCCAGGCCGAGATCGACATCAGGTTCGACACGCTGCTCAAGACGGCCGACAACCTGATGCTCTACAAGTACGTGATCCGCAACGTGGCCCGCGCCCGGGGCAAGACGGTGACGTTCATGCCCAAGCCGCTGTTCGAGGACAACGGCTCCGGCATGCACACCCACCAGAGCCTCTGGAAGGACGGCGAGCCGCTCTTCTACAGCCCCAACGGCTACGGCGGGCTTTCCGACACCGCCCGGCACTACATCGGCGGGCTGCTGCACCACGCGCCGGCCCTGCTCGCTTTCACCAACCCCACCACGAACTCCTACCGGCGGCTGGTGCCCGGCTACGAGGCCCCGGTCAACCTCGTCTACTCGGCGCGCAACCGCTCGGCCTGCTGCCGGATCCCGCTCGGCGGTGACTCGCCGAAGGCGAAGCGGGTCGAGTTCCGCGTGCCCGACCCGAGCTGCAACCCGTACCTCGCGTTCGCGGCGATGCTGATGGCCGGTCTCGACGGGGTCAAGAACAAGATCGACCCGCCGGACCCCATCGACAAGGACCTCTATGAGCTCCCGCCGGACGAACTGGCCGCCGTCCCGCAGGTGCCCGGCTCCCTGGAGAAGGTCCTGGAGGCGCTGGAGGCCGACAACGACTTCCTCCGCGAGGGGAACGTGTTCACCGGCGATCTCATCGAGACCTGGATCGACTACAAGCGGGTGAACGAGGTCGACGCCATCCGGCTGCGGCCCCACCCCTACGAGTTCAGCCTCTACTACGACATCTGAGTCTCGATTCCGTCCCGGTCCTCCACCGGCGTCGCCAATGAGGTTCCGCGGTCTCTCGGCACACCGAGCACGGTGGCCCACGGTGGCTTTCGGTGCCTTTTCGGCATGACCTAGGACTGCTCCGCGCCGGACCTCCGCTCCGCACCCGTGGTCCGGACCTCCGACTGGTCGGCGAAGACCTGTGGCCAGACCCGCCGGAATATCCTCGGCAAGGCCGTGGCGGGATCAGCCGATGAGGCAGGGCCCGTGTCCATGAACCCCTGGACACGGGCCTTCTCTCGTTACAGCCGCTTTTCCGTTCCGCATCTGTCGCGGCTCGACCGGTATTCGCTTCGAGGCACGGCTTTGGCCGCCCGGCAACAACCGAGTGACCGAGAATTAACAAGACGGGAACTGATTGGAAACCGGGCCCGACCAAGCTCCGGACGAACCCTCCCGTCAGTCGCGGCCGGGGTCGGCCCTCCCCCGGCCGATCACACAGTCGCTCCGTCACGTGACACGTCAACCACGGGGAGTACTAGTGAGCTATCAGGCCGAATACATCTGGATCGACGGCACCGAGCCGGAGCCGTTGATGCGGAGCAAGACCCGCATCGTCAAGAGCGGCAAGGAGCCGGAGATCTGGGGCTTCGACGGCTCCAGCACCAACCAGGCCCCGGGGTCGAACTCCGACTGCGTGCTGCAGCCCGTCGTCACCGTTCCGGACCCGCTGCGCGGTGGCGACAACGTGCTCGTCCTGTGTGAGGTGCAGCTGACCGACTTCACGCCGCACCCGACGAACACCCGTGCCATCGCCCGCGGGGTGGCCGAGAAGTACGCCGACATGTCGCCGATGTTCGGCATCGAGCAGGAGTACACGTTCTTCCAGAACGGCCGGCCGCTCGGCTGGCCGGCGGTCGGCTTCCCCGAGCCGCAGGGCCCGTACTACTGCGGCGTCGGCGGCGAGAAGATGCCCGGCCGGGCCATCGTCGAGCGTCACACCCAGGCGTGCCTGGACGCCGGCCTCGCGATCGAGGGCACCAACGCCGAGGTCATGATGGGCCAGTGGGAGTTCCAGATCGGCGTGCTGCCGGCGCCGACCATCGGCGACCACATCTGGCTGGGCCGCTGGCTGCTGCACCGCATCGCCGAGGACTTCAACACCACGGTCTCCTTCGCCGCGAAGCCCGTTCTCGGTGACTGGAACGGCGCTGGCGCGCACACCAACTTCTCCACCAAGCAGACCATGGAGAGCTGGGACGCGATCGTCACCGTCTGCGAGTCGCTCGCGCCCCGCGTCATGGAGCACGTCACCCACTACGGGACGGGCATCCAGGACCGCCTCACCGGCAAGCACGAGACCGCCCCGTGGAACAAGTTCTCCTGGGGTGCCTCGGACCGCGGCGCGTCGATCCGGATCCCGTGGGCCGTCGAGAAGGCCAAGAAGGGCTGGATCGAGGACCGCCGCCCGAACGCGAACATGGACCCGTACGTGGTCTCCGCGCTCATGATCGACACCTGCTGCAGCGCGCTGGCCGGCGACAAGCCGACCCTGTTCGTGCCGTCGCAGGGCGCCGAGGCCACCGTCACGGTCTGACGTCAGATCCCGCGGGCGGGTACTCGCGGGCGGGTCTCGCCGCCCGCGGGACCGCTCGTCCATCATCGGCTCCGGTTCGGCGCATCCCGTACCGGAGCCGGTGAACCGTCCGTCGGGTGTGCACCGGTCCCCGGGTGTGATCGAAAAGGCTCACTGCTCGCGACCGAGCACCTCCAGGGCGACCGCGTGTGCACGTGCCGCTGCCCGGCGGTAGTCACCGGGCAGCTGGTCCACCTCGTCGGCGGGGTAGCCGAGCGCGCGGGCGACCCGTTCCAGGCCGGGCGCCACGCCCGGAAGAAGATCACCACGCTGGCCGGACGTCAGCATGACGCCGTTGCGCACCCGGGAGGCCAGGGTCCAGGCCGCATCCAGCGCGGACAGCTGCGCGGGCGCGAGCAGGCCGGCCGTCGCGGCCGCGCGCAGGCAGGCGCGGGTCGCGGTCGTGCGCAGCGCCGGGACGCGGCGGGCGTGCCGAAGCTGGAGCACCTGCACGGTCCACTCGACGTCCGTCAGCCCGCCGGGACCGAACTTCACGTGCATCGCCCGGTCGACCCCGCGCGGGACGCGCTCACGCTCCATCCGCCCGCGCAACCGCAGGATCTCGGTGATCGTGCCCGCCGGCAGCGCGGACGGGTAGCGGATCCGGTCCGCGAGCGCGCAGAACCGGGCGCCGAGCTCGGCGTCGCCGGCCAGCGGCTCGGCGCGCAGCAGCGCCTGCGCCTCCCACCCCAGTGACCACCGGTCGTAGTACGCCGCGTAGCCCTCGACCGTCCGCGACAACGGGCCGCCGCGGCCCTCGGGGCGCAGCCCGGCGTCCAGGGTGAGGGGCGGGTCGGGCCCGGGTAGCGCAAGCAGGCGGTGCAGCTCACCGATGACGTCGGCGGCGAGCCGGGCGGCCAGCGGCTGCGGGGTGCCCGGCAGCGCCTCGTGGACGAACAGCACATCGGCGTCACTGCCATAGGACAGCTCGCGGCCGCCCAGACGTCCCATCGCGATCACCGCGAGCCGCACCGGCAGCGCCTCGTCGTCCCCGCCGGCGACGCGGCGGCGGGCGACCAGCAGTGCCGCCTCCACGGTCGCGGCGGCCGCGTCGGACAGCGCCTGCCCGACGGCGCCGACGTCCAGCAGACCGAGCAGGTCCGCGCAGGCGATGCGGACCAGCTCCACCCGCCGCACCGCCCGCGCCCGGCCGACCGCGTCCGCGGCCTCGGGGTTGCGTCGCGACACCGCGAGCAGGGTGCGCACCATCGCCTCGCGCGAGGTCGGCCGCAGCTCCTCCTCGGTGCGCAGCAGCCGCACCGACTCCGGCGCGCGGGTCATCAGGTCGGCGACGTACCGGCTCGTCGCGAGCACCCGTGCGAGGCGGTCCGCGGCCCCGGCCGAGTCCCGCAGCAGGCGCAGGTACCACGGCGTGCGGCCCAGCGCCTCGCTCACCTGCCGGTAGGCGAGCAGCCCGGCGTCCGGCTCGGGTGCGTCCGCGAACGCGGGGAGCATGGCGGGCAGCAGGCGCCGTTGGATGACGGCGGTGCGGCTCACCCCGTTCGTCAGCGCCTCGATGTGGCGCAGGCAGCGCGCCGGCTGGGCGAAACCGAGCGCGGCGAGCCGGTCCGCGGCCTCCTGCGGGGTCAGCCGCATCTCCTCCGCCGACAGCCGCGCCACCGCCTCCAGCAGCGGCTGGTAGAAGAGCTTCTCGTGCAGGGAGCGGACGGTGCGGGTCACCCGCCGGTGCTCCTCCGCAAGCTCCGCGGCCCCCGGCAGCCCCATGCAGCGCGCCAGCCAGCGCAGCTCGCCGGGATCCCGGGGCAGGGTGTGCAGCCGGCGCAGCCGCTGCAGCTGCAGCCGGTGCTCGGCGACCCGCAGGAACCGGTAGGCGTCGGCGAACCCGGCCGCGTCGCGGCGGCCGACGTAGCCTCCGCGCCGCAGTCCGTCCAGGGCGTCCAGGGTGGCGGCCACCTGCAGCTTGGCGTCCGCCCGGCCGTGGACGAGCTGCAGCAGCTGCACGGCGAACTCGACGTCACGCAGCCCGCCGGGGCCGAGCTTGAGGTTGCGGTCGGCCTCGAAACGGGACAGCGACCGTTCCACCCGGCGCCGCATGGCCCGGACGTCCGTGACGAAGTCGGGGCGCGACGCCGCCGTCCACACCAGCGGTGCGATCATCTCGCCGAAGCGTGCTCCCAGCTCGAGGTCGCCGGCCACCGGGCGGGCCTTGAGCAGCGCCTGGAACTCCCAGGTCCGTGCCCAGCGCCGGTAGTAGGCGCGATGGCTGTCCAGGGTGCGCACGAGCGCGCCGTGCCGGCCCTCGGGCCGCAGGTTGACGTCCACCGGGAACAGCTCGCCGGCCGCGGTGGGCGTGCCGCACACCCGCACGACGCCCTCGGCCAGCCTGGTGGCGGCACGCAGCGTCGCCTCCAGGTCGGGCGGAGCGCCGGAGCCGGGAAGGCCTCCCGGCTCTCCTGGCTTCCCCAGCTCTCCTGGCTTTCTCAGTGCCCCCGGCCCGTGGTCGGCGACCGGTTCGGCGACGAACAGCACGTCCACGTCGCTGACGTAGTTCAGCTCACGCCCACCGCACTTGCCCATGCCGATGATCGCCAGGCGGACGGGCGCATCCGCCGGGCCCGCTCCGGCCCGGGCGACCGCGAGCGCGGCGTCGAGCGCCGCCCCGGCCAGGTCCGCGAGCTCCGCGGTGGCGTCGTCCAGCGACACGGTGCCGGTGAGGTCCCGCGCGGCGAGTACCAGCAGCGCACGCCGGTAGGCCAGCCGCAGCGCGTCGAGGACCGCCACCCCGTCACCGCGGGCCCGGGGCACCGCGGCCGCCGGATCGGCGCCGACCGCACGCAGCAGGCCGCGGCGGGTGACCGCCGGGTCCGACGGCCCCGCGGTGGCCCCGTCCGGGGCGAGGATCAGCCAGTCCAGCGGATGGGCGACGAGGTGGTCCCCGAGCGCCGAGCTCGCGCCCAGCACGGCGATCAGCCGGCGGCGCAGACCGGGGTTGTCGGCCAGCGCCGGCAACAGCCGTGGTTGCGCCCCGGCGGGCTGGGCCTCGACCAGTCGTTCGAGGCAGCGCAGGGCGAGATCGGCGTCCGCCGAGGCGGCGAGCTCGCCGATGATGACATTCACCGCGAGCCCGGCGGCAGGCCCGGCAGGCCCGGCGGGCTCCCCGGGCCCTGCGGGCGCCGCCCCGTCCGACGGGGGCAGCAGCCCGAGCCGGCGCATCGTGGCCGCGACCCGCTCGACGTCGGAGAAGCCCAGCCGGGCGAGCTGGGCACCGACGGTGTTCCGGCGGGGGTCGACGCCCCTGGCCGGCCGGTCACTCACAACGTCGGAAGGTACCGGTCGATCTCGAAGGGCGTGACCTGGCGGCGGTACTCGATCCATTCGGACCGCTTGTTCCGTAGGAAGAAGTCGAACAACTCGTCGCCAAGCGTCTCACGGACCAGCGACGAGTTCTCCATCGCGGTGATCGCCTCGGCGAGCGATCCGGGCAGCTCGGTGATGCCACGCTCGCGGCGCTGGGAGTCGGTGAGCGTCCACACGTCGTCCGCCGCGGGCGCCGGCAGCTCGTAACCGCCCTGGACGCCGCGCAGGCCGGCGGCGAGCATCAGCGCGAAGGTCAGGTACGGGTTGCAGGCGCTGTCCGGGGAGCGGAACTCGACCCGGGCCGTGTTCGCCTTGTTCAGCTTGTACAGCGGTACCCGAACCAGGGCCGACCGGTTGTTGTGGCCCCAGCAGACATAGGCGGGCGCCTCCCGCAGCTCGCCGGCGCGCCCCTCGCCCACCAGCCGCTTGTACGAGTTCACCCACTGGTTCGTCACCGCGGTGATCTCCGCGGCGTGGGTCAGCACCCCGGCGATGAAGGCCTTCCCCACCTTCGACAGCTGGTACTCGTCGGTCGGGTCGTGGAAGGCGTTGCGGTCACCCTCGAACAGGCTCATGTGGGTGTGCATGCCCGAGCCGGCCTGATCGCTGAACGGCTTGGGCATGAACGTCGCGTAGATGCCCTGCCGCAGCGCCACCTCCTTCACCACCTGGCGGAAGGTCATGATGTTGTCGGCGATGGTGAGCGCGTCGGCGTACCGCAGGTCGATCTCCTGCTGGCCCGGCGCGACCTCGTGGTGGCTGAACTCCACCGAGATGCCGAGGCGTTCGAGCACGCTGATGGCCTGCTGGCGGAAGTCATGGCTGATGTCGTTCGGGGTCAGGTCGAAGTAGCCCGACTCGTCCACCGGCGGCGGCACCGGGCCGCCGCGGGTCGGCGGATGCTTGAGCAGGAAGAACTCGATCTCGGGGTGGGTGTAGAAGGTGAAGCCGGCGTCGGCCGCCTTCGCCAGGGTGCGGCGCAGCACCCAGCGGGAGTCCGCGGCGGCCGGCGTGCCGTCCGGCATGATCAGGTCACAGAACATCCGGGCGGTCATCGGGTGCTCACCGCGCCACGGCAGCACCTGGAAGGTGGACGGGTCGGGCCGGACCAGCATGTCCGCCTCGTGCACCCGGGCGAAGCCCTCGATCGCCGAGCCGTCGAACCCGATGCCCTCCGCCAGCGCGCCCTCCAGCTCGGCGGGCGCGATCTCGACGGACTTCAGCACGCCGAGCACGTCGGTGAACCAGAGCCGGACGAACCGGATGTCGCGTTCCTCGAGGGTGCGGAGAACGAATTCCTGCTGCTTGTCCATGGGCCCTCCGCGCGTGAGTGCGGACTCGTCTGCACGGCGAGCCGAGTCGTCTTCCGGTGGTGCTGTTCCCCGTCGGGACACGGTGCCACCGGGTGCTTCGACCCGAGAGTAGCGACTGATCGCACCGCGGGCTCCGCACGTTACAGCGAAGTTGCGCCACCGCAATCCCCGGTGTCACCTGCGCCCCAGCAACACACCACCGGCCGCCGGCGGGGCAAACCCGGCCTACGCTTCGGTGTATGGCCCAGCTTCGGATCGCCCTCGCCCAGGTGGACACCACCGTCGGAGATCTGGACGCCAACGCCGACCTGGTGAGCTCCTGGACCAAGCAGGCACTGGCCCAGGGCGCTCATCTGGTCGCCTTCGGCGAGATGACCCTGACCGGCTACCCGGCCGAGGACCTCGTCCTGCGCCGCTCCTTCGTGGCGGCCTCCGCGGCGACACTGGAGCGGCTCGCGGCCCGCCTCCACGAGGAGGGAGCGGGCTCCATCGCCGTCGTCGTCGGGTACCTCGACGCCTCCGCCACCCCGGCGCCGGCGGTCGGCCGCCCCGCCGGCGAGCCGCAGAACTGCGTCGCCGTCCTGTGGCAGGGCCGCGTCGCCGCCCGCTCGGCCAAGCACCACCTGCCCAACTACGGCGTCTTCGACGAGTTCCGCTACTTCGTGCCCGGCACGACCTTCCCCGTCTTCCGCCTGCACGGCGTGGACGTCGGCCTCACCGTCTGCGAGGACCTCTGGCAGGCCGGCGGCCCCGTCGCCGTGGCCCGCAAGGTCGGGGTCGGGCTGCTGCTGTGCATCAACGGCTCGCCCTACGAGCAGGGCAAGTCCTTCCACCGGGACGAGCTGTGCGCACGCCGGGCCCGTGAGGCGGACGCCACCCTCGCCTACATCAACCTGGTCGGCGGCCAGGACGAGCTGGTCTTCGACGGCGACTCGCTCGTCGTCGACCCGGCCGGGGCGGTCCTCGCCCGGGCACCGGTCTTCGAGGAGACCCTGCTCACCGTCGATCTCGACCTGCCCGCCAGCAACACCCCGGGAACGGCCACCGGGATGACCGGGCAGGTCGCCGCCGGCGACGGCACCATGATGGAGGTCAGCCACATCGTGCTGGCCGGCGAGCCGCTGCCGGCCTGGGAGCCGCGGCCACACCAGATCGCGCAGCGCCCCGACCCCGTCGGTGAGCTGTACGCCGCGGTGGTCACGGGCACCCGCGACTACGTCCGCAAGAACGGCTTCCGCTCGGTGGCGCTCGGCCTGTCCGGCGGCATCGACTCGGCCCTGGTCGCCACGATCGCCGTGGACGCCCTCGGCGGCGAGGCCGTGTACACCGTCGCGATGCCCTCGGCCCACTCGTCCCAGGGGTCGCTGGACGACGCCGCGGAGCTGGCCCGCCGCCAGGGCACCCGGCACAGCGTCGTCCCGATCGAGCCGACCGTCGCGGCCTTCCACGCGGCCCTGGCCGCCGCCGGCGGCCTGCACGGCCTGGCCGCGGAGAACCTGCAGGCACGGGTACGCGGAACGCTGCTGATGGCGCTGTCGAACGAGCACGGCCACCTCGTGCTGACCACCGGCAACAAGAGCGAGCTGGCCACCGGCTTCTCCACCCTGTACGGCGACAGCGCCGGCGGCTTCGCCCCGATCAAGGACGTCTCGAAGACGATGGTGTGGGCGCTCTCCCGCTGGCGCAACGCCCAGGCTACGGCCCGCGGGGAGGTCCCGCCGATCCCGGAGGAGATCATCGTCAAGCCGCCGTCGGCCGAGCTCGCCCCGGGGCAGCTCGACTCCGACCGGCTGCCCGACTACACCGAGCTCGACGCCGTCCTCGACGACTATGTCAGCCACGACCTCGGCCGGGCCGAGCTGACCGCCGCCGGCCACGATCCGGCCACGGTCGACCGGGTGATCCGCCTCGTCGACCTCGCCGAGTACAAGCGGCGACAGAACCCGCCCGGGCCGAAGGTGACGTCGAAGGCCTTCGGCCGCGACCGCCGCCTGCCCATCACCTCCCGCTGGCGCGAGCGCGAACGGGACTGAGCCCTTCCCCGCTCGGTCTGGCCGCCTGCCTGGTGGGTCTGGCCGCCTGCCTGGTCAGCCGCGACGGCCTTCCCTGACCGGACGGTCGGCCACGAGGGTGGTCGCTGTTCCGTGGACCCGGTGTGCAGTCGCCGGGTCCACGTTCGCCTTCGCGGCTCAGACCTGGATGCGGCGGTCCACGGCGTCGAGGATCTCGGCGATGGCCTCGTCGACCGGCACGCCGTTGCGCTGCGTGCCGTCACGGAACCGGAAGGACACCGCGCCCTTCGAGACGTCCTCGTCGCCAGCGAGCAGCATGAAGGGCACCTTCTGCTTCTGCGCGGTGCGGATCTTCTTCTGCATCCGGTCGTCGGAGGAGTCGACCTCGACCCGGATGCCGCGCTCCCGCAGCTTCGCCGCGACGTCGTCGAGGTAGGGCACGTGCTCGTCGGTGATCGGGATGCCGACGACCTGCACCGGGGCCAGCCAGGGCGGCAGCGCGCCGGCGTAGTGCTCCAGCAGGATCGCGAAGAAGCGCTCGATCGTGCCGAACAGCGCCCGGTGGATCATGAAGGGGCGCTGGCGGGTGCCGTCGGCGGCCTGGTAGGTCATGTCGAACCGCTGCGGGAGCTGGAAGTCCACCTGGATGGTGGACAGCTGCCAGGTCCGCCCGATCGCGTCCTTGGCCTGCACCGAGATCTTCGGCCCGTAGAAGGCGCCGCCGCCCTCGTCCATCACCAGTTCGAGGTCCTGCTTGGAGGCGGCCTCGCGCAGCAGCTCGGTGGCCTCCGCCCACTCCTCGTCCGAGCCGATCGCCTTGCCCTCGGGACGGGTCGACAGCTCCAGGTAGAAGTCCTCCAGGCCGTAGTCGCGCAGCAGCCCGAGGACGAACTTCAGGACGGAGTCGAGCTCCTCCGGGAGCTGCTCACGGGCGCAGAAGAGGTGCGCGTCGTCCTGGGTGAGCCCGCGCACCCGGGTCAGGCCGTGCACCACGCCGGACTTCTCGTACCGGTAGACGGTGCCGAACTCGAACAGCCGCAGCGGCAGCTCCCGGTACGACCGGCCGCGTGACCGGAAGATCAGGATGTGCATCGGGCAGTTCATCGGCTTGAGGTAGTAGTCCGCCCCGCCGTCGAGCTGCATGGGCGGGTACATGCCGTCGGCGAACCAGTCCAGGTGCCCGGAGATCTCGTACAGGTCGGACTTGGTGATGTGCGGGGTGTTCACGAACTCGTACCCGGCCTCGATGTGCCGGCGGCGCGAGTAGTCCTCCATGACGGTGCGGATCGCGCCGCCCTTGGGGTGGAACACGGCCAGCCCCGGGCCGATCTCGGTCGGGAACGAGAACAGGTCCAGCTCGGCGCCGAGGCGCCGGTGGTCGCGCTTCTCCGCCTCGGCGAGGCGGTGCTGGTACTCCTTCAGCGCCTCGCGCGACTCCCAGGCGGTGCCGTAGATGCGCTGCAGCTGCGGGTTGCGCTCGCTGCCCCGCCAGTAGGCCGCCGCGGAGCGCTGCACCGCGAACGCGGGGATGTGCCGGGTGGTGGGCACGTGCGGCCCGCGGCACAGGTCCTTCCAGCATAGCTCGCCCGACTTCGGGTCGAGGTTGTCGTAGATGGTGAGCTCGCCAGCGCCCACCTCGACCGAGGCCTCGGCGTCGTCACCCGCGCTCGACTTCAGCCCGATCAGCTCGATCTTGTACGGCTCGTCGGCGAGCTCGGCGCGGGCCTCGTCGTCGGTGACGACCCGGCGGGAGAACCGCTGGCCCGCCTTGATGATCTCCTGGGCGCGCTTCTCGACGGCCTTGAGGTCCTCCGGGGTGAAGGGGCGCTCGACGTCGAAGTCGTAGTAGAAGCCGTCCTGGATCGGCGGGCCGATCCCGAGCTTCGCCTTGGGGAACAGGTCCTGCACGGCCTGGGCGACCACGTGCGCGCACGAGTGGCGCACGATCGCCCGCCCGTCCGGCGAGTCGACGGTGATCGGCTCGACGACGTCCCCTTCAGCCAGTGGATGGGCCAGGTCACGCTGGCGGCCACCGACCCGGGCGGCGATCACCGACCGCTCGCCGTCGAAGAGCTCGGCGGCCGTCGTACCCGCCCGCACCACCCGCTCCTCGGCCTGCTGACCTCGCTGAACGGTAACGCGGACGTCGGACACCGGATTCTCCTGCGGCAGTAAACGGATGGCCGGGCGCACCCACGCACGCCCTGACCATGGCTGGTGATGAACTCTGGAGGCTGTTCATTTGTCGGGACGACAGCCCACGCCGGCACCTGATGCCCGGCACCCGACGCCGGCCGGAGCCGGGCGGGGCCACGCACGCGCGGCGGGGTGCCTCCCCGATCGCGATGCTACTCGTGCGCACAGAGCGTCCCCAGGCGATTTTCCGGCGGCGTCGGCCAGCCCGATCGCGGAGCGCGTCAGTCGGCGCGGATGCCGCCCAGAACGGTGTCGACGATCTGACTGATCCGCGTCCCGCTCACCTCGTTGCTGCCGGCGGTGTACTGCCGGTACGAGACCGGGCCGACCAGCATGTCCGTCGCCAGGTCGATGTCGAGGTCCGCCTTGAGCTCACCGCTGGCAACCCCGCGGCGCAGCACGTTCGCGACCTGTTCCCGGGCCGGGACGATCACCTGCTGGCGGTAGGTGTCGAACAGGTCGGGGTGGGACTCCTTCTCCGCCAGCACCCGGGGCATGATCCGCCCCGACAGCGTCTGGATGCCGTGCCGGCGCACCGCGTTCACCGCCGCGACCAGGTCGTCGCGCAGGGATCCGGTGTCATGCGGCTCGTGCGAGGTGGCCAGGGTCGCGAGCGCCTCGGCGACCAGGGCGCCCTTCGTCGGCCACCGCCGGTAGACGGTGGCCTTGCCCACGCCCGCCGCGGCCGCGACCGCCTCCATGGACAGGCCCCCGAAGCCGTTGGCCGCGAGCTCCGTCAGGGTGGCCTCGATGATCAGCGGGTCGCGCCGGGTGTCACGGGGCCGCCCCGGTGGGCGGGCCACACCTGACGGTGGCCGGGACGAGTGTTCACGCGGGTCCGTCCCGTTGGCATGTGCCACCGACATCAGACCGCCTTGCCGGGTCGCCCGTGGAAGGCGTCGCGCCTGCGCCGGTCGCCCGGCCGATCCGTCCACATGCCCGCCGCCACCCGCGCCTTCTTCGCACCATTCACGATTCACGCGGCCGTGGAGCACGGCCGCGAATGCCTGGCCCGGTCGACACCGGGCCCATCGTGCCGGTGTTTCCCGGCCCCGAGGATTTGTCAAGATCGGAGAGTACGTGCGTTCGACGCCACATGCATCTGATTGCGCGAACAACACGCCTGGGTAACGTCCCTGCGACGGCCGGCCACACCACACCCGGCCGATTCCGCCGGGACGTGCATCCGCCAGAACACCGCCCGCAGCCGTTCCGGCGCAGCTGGCGACATCACCGGCACGAATGATGGCCCGGTACGGGCAGGCCCGCGCCAGACCTGTCAGCGACAGCCCTCTCGGTGGCAGCATGGAGACACGCCGGGACGCGATCCCGCGCCCGGACGGCTTACCGGGAGTTTGCATGAACTCGTCGATCGGCAATCCCACCTCCTCCGCCGCGGGCGGCCCCAGCTCCACCCCAGCCAGCCCCACCTCAGCCAGCGCCGCCGACGGCAGCGACGAGGCGGCGACGCTCTACGGCGCGCCGACCACCGCCGCGGCCGCCACCGCACCCGCCGCGACCGATGCATCCGGCACCACCGGCGCCACTGGCACCACCACCGCCGCGACCGGCGCCCGGAGCACGACCCGCTCGACCCGTTCGATCCGCCTGGGCCGCAGCGGCCGGACGACGGTGCGCGACATCCGCGCCGCCAAGGAGCGGGGCGAGAAGTGGGCCATGCTCACCTCCTACGACGTTCTCTCGGCCGGAATCTTCGACGAGGTCGGCATCCCGGTCCTGCTCGTCGGTGACTCCGCCGCGAACACGGTCTACGGCTACGAGACCACCGTTCCGATCACGGTCGACGAGATGATCCCGCTGGTGCAGGCGGTGGTGCGCGGCGCGTCGAACGCGATGGTCGTCGCCGACCTGCCCTTCGGCTCCTACCAGTCGAGCCCGCAGCAGGCGCTGGAGACGGCCGCCAGGTTCCTCAAGGAGGGCGGCGCCCAGGCGGTCAAGCTCGAGGGCGGCGCGCGGGTGCTGCCACAGGTCGAGGCGCTCGTCGCCGCCGGCGTCCCGGTGGTCGGCCACCTGGGCCTCACCCCGCAGAGTGTCCACACGCTGGGCGGCTACCGCGTCCAGGGGCGTGACCGCGCCGGTGACGTGCTGCTCGCCGACGCGCTGGGCCTGCAGGAGGCCGGCGCGTTCGCGGTCGTGCTGGAGGTCGTACCCGCCGATCTGGCCGCCCGGGTGACCAAGGAACTGACGATCTCCACCGTGGGCATCGGCGCGGGCGCGGACTGCGACGCGCAGGTGCTCGTCTGGCAGGACATGGCCGGGCTCAGCGGCGGCCAGGCACCTCGCTTCGTCAAGCGCTTCGCCGAGCTGCGGACGGCGCTGGCCGACGCGGCCGCGGCGTACAGCGACGAGGTCTCCCGCGGGGTGTACCCGACGGTGGAGCACAGCTACTGACCGCCGGCCATTACTGACCGCCGGCCATGAGCCGCCGGCGGTCGAGCCGTTGACCGGCGGCCTTACCAGCGACTACTGAGACGCCAGCGCGTTCGCGAGGTCGGCCCGTGCCTGCACCAGGGACGGGCCGTACCACGTCAGCAGCCGGCCGGACACGCAGACCGCCCGGGCCTCGAACGACTCCGGGCCGTCGGACAGGCTGAACGCGTACGGCTCATCCGGCAGCACCACCAGGTCGTGCGGTGGCAGCGCGGCGATGTCCACCCGCGGGTAGCGCTGCTCGGATCCGGCCAGCGCGTTGTCCACTCCGAGCCGGGCCAGCACGTCGCCGGTGAAGGTGTCCCGCCCGACCGCCATCCACGGCCGCCGCCAGATCGGGATGATCGCGCGGCGGCGCCGGCCGCGGAACGGTTCCGCCCACACCTGCTCCGCGACGTCCAGCCAGTCCGGGCGCGCCAGGCCGCAGCCCAGCCGCAGCAGCCGGTCGAGGCTGCGCAGCGCCGCGGGGACGGTGGTCGGCGCGGTGACCCAGACCGCGAGACCCGCCGCGCGCAACGCGGCCAGATCCTCCGCGCGGTTCTCCTCCGCGTTGGCGCAGACCAGGTCGGGCGCCAGCGCCTCGATGGCGGCCAGATCCGGGTTCTTCGTCCCACGCACCCGACGCACCGCGAGGCCCGGTGGGTGGGAGCACCAGTCGGTGGCACCCACCAGCAGCTCCGGTGCGCTCGCCGCGACGGACTCCGTCAGGCTCGGCACCAGGGAGACCACCCGCCGGACCACCGCCGGCACGGGCACCAGATCACCCAGGTCGTCACGGGCGCCCGAGTCATTACGGGCACCCAGGTCGTCACGGGCGGGCCCGCGGGACGAGCCCGGGAACGGTGCCGCCGGCGGGGACGTCATACCGCCAGTCTCACCCGAGCCCGTGCCGGGAGGCGCTTCGGACGTCTCCGCGGTCGTCCCGGACGTCCCCAGACGCCTCAGACGTCGGTGACCCGCAGGCCGGCGTGCGCCTTGTAGCGGCGGTTGACGGAGATGAGGTTCGCGGTGAGCGCCTCGACCTGACCGGCGTTGCGCAGCTTGCCGGCGTAGATGCCGCGCATCCCGGGGATCCGGTTCGCGAGCGCGATCACCGTGTCGGTCGCCGGGCGGTCGTCGCCGACGACCAGGATGTCGGTGTCGATGGACGCGACCGACTCGTCCATGAGCAGGACCGCGGAGACGTGGTGGAAGGCGCCGACGACGGTGCTGTCCGGCAGCACGGCCGCGGCCTGCTGCGCGGCACTGCCCTCCTCGACCGGCAGCGCGAAGGCGCCGCCCTTGTCGAAGCCCATCGGGTTGACACAGTCGATGACGATCTTGCCCGCCAGCTGCTTGCGCAGGTCGGCGAGCAGTTCGCCGTGGCCCTCCCAGGGCACCGCGACGATGACCACGTCCGCCTGCTCGGCGACGTCGGCGTTGTCCCCACCCTCGACGAGCCGCCCGGCCCCGGAGAGCTTGGCTGCGGCGTCCCGACCGCGTTCCGCCGAGCGCGAGCCGACGAGCACCCGGTGCCCGGCCAGCGCGAAACGGACCGCGAGCCCGCCACCCTGGGGCCCGGAACCGCCCAGGATGCCGATCGCGAGGGAGGACACGTCAGGAAGGGAGGGCGCGGCTGAGGTCACGAAACCCATCCTGCCCGAATCGGCCCGCAGGTGCTGGTGTGCGTCACAGCCTGTGCTGGCTGTGACGCCTGTGACTCCGCTCCCAGTTGCCCGGGTCGTCCGGCGGGCCCCGGGGCGCTCACGTGGACTGGGCGTCAGATCCGACGAGGGCCCACGGCCAGCACAGATGCCACAACGGGAGACGACAGGACATTTTTCCCCACCCCGCCGACGCGGACACTCACCCGATAGTGGACTATGAGGGAACAACGGGGCAGCTACGATCGCGACCGCGAATCCCGGGCCGGCCTGCACCCCAGGCCCGACGAACAGCAGCGCGGACCTCAGGAAAAGCGTCGCGACCGGCGAAGGAGCAGGACCAGTGGCGGATCCGCACAGAACTCTGACCGCGACATGGAGCGCCAACGATCTGACACACCGTGAGGGGCGGCCCGCTTCAGGGAACCCCGAGCGTGCGTTCGTCCAAGATGGGCCGTACCGTTCCCAGTCACACGTACCCCAGTCATACGCACCAGACAGATCTTCGGTAGGTAGACCTTCCGAGTCAGGCGAGAGAGGTCGAGCAATGGCGGACGTATCGGTTCGCTTCGCGATGACGAACGACAGCGAAGTGGTGCTGAACCTGTCGCTGCCGCAGGCACTGCGCCTGATGGAAGCGATCGCGCGCAAGGTGGGCGAAACCCTCGCCGAGCGCAGCAACCAGTCGGTTGGCGGTGTCGGCGGGGTCCCCTCGCCCGCGCCCTCCAACGGCATGCCGAGCCTCGGGCCGTACACCCCGTCCTGAGCCGGCCTCCCGGTCATCCGTCCTGAGGCGGGCGGCTACGCTCCCGCCTCGGGCGACCGGGCACCATCACGATCACCTGCGCCGATCGGATCACCATCACCGATCGGCCGCTCTCCGACCGGCGCCGGCACGGGCAGTCTCGTCACCGCCGGCGCTGTCACTGTTGCGGTCGTGCCCGGGCATGGGCATGGCACCGCCCGCGGATGCGACGACGTGTACACCTCGCGAAGATGGTCCATGGTCGTCAGGTCCGTGTTCGTCAGGGTGTAGATCTGGGTCGTGCTGACCGACGCGTGACCCAGCAACTCCTGGACGACCCGTACGTCCGCGCCGCGATCGAGCAGGTGTGCCGCGAACGAGTGCCGCAGCACATGCGGTGACGCCCCGGTCACACCGGCCGCGTCCGCCGCCGCCCGCAACGCCGACCAGGCGCTCTGGCGGGACAGCCGGGTACCCCGCCGCGAGACGAACACCGCCGGGCCAGCATCTCCGACGCCGGCCACCAGCAGCGGTCGGCCGCCCCGCAGATACCGTTCCAGCGCGATCACCGCATAGCGCCCCAGCGGCACCACCCGGCCCCGCCCGCCCTTGCCGCGCAGCCGGACCACGGATTCGTCCAGGTCGAGATCGTCGAGGTCGAGCCCGACCGCCTCCGAGATCCGAGCACCGGTCCCGTACAGCAGCTCGAGCAGGGCCGCGGAGCGCAGCCGGCGGGCCAGGCCGGTCTGATCCTCCCCCGTGGCCGCCCCGGCCTGCAGGATGAGCGCCGTCACCTGGTCGACTGTCAGCGCCCGGGGTGGACGCCGCGGCGGAGCCGCCGGCCGGACCAGCCCGGCCACGTCCGCGCTCACATCCCCCTCGCGGGCCGCGTAGCGATGCAGCGACCGCACCGCGACCAGCATCCGGGCGACCGACGCCGCCGCGAGCGGCGGATGCGACTCGTCGCCGGTACGCAACGTGATGGCGAACTGCGCGATCTGCGCCTCGCCGACCGCGCCGAGCGACCGGATTCCCCGCCCCGACAGGTGCTCCTGGTAGCGGCGCAGATCCCGGCGGTAGGCGAGCACCGAGTTACGCGCCAGCCCGCGCTCACCGTCCACATGATCGAGGTACCGGGCGATGACCTGGCCCGCGTCGGCCCCCTCACCTGCCCCATCGCCCACCGGGCCACCGCTGGCGACATCGGTCGACTCATCAGCCGGATCTCCGGCCGCGGTCCGGGCGTGGTCGTACGTGGGCCCACCGCGGCGGGCGTCGCCGCCTTCCGCCGTGGTCATCATCGAACTGATATTAGGGCGCGACGACGCCGGTTCGTTGATGCCCGTTCCCGACGGCGCCAGCGAACGTCTATCGTGACACCCTGTGCGGACTGACGCTGGATCGTCACGTTTCGCCGCATGCCGGAGGCTTGTCATCGCCACTGTCTCGGCCGGCGCTGTCCCGGTCGCCGCTGTCTCGGTCGTCCTCACCCTCTGCGCGGGCGTGTCCCTCGCCGGGTGCGGCGACGCGCAGGGCCGGTCGGCCGGCGCACCGCCCCCAGCCCGCCCCGGCTCCGCCACCACTTCGGCGGCATCGGCCGGCGCCGGCGCCGGCGCCGGGGCCGGGGCCGGCACCGAGGCACCGGCAACCACCGCCGCCGCCGGGCCCGCCGCCACGGCCGCCACGGGCGCGGCAGGCCCCGCGGGCACGGGAGGTACGGGCGGAGCCGCCGGTGGGCCCGCGGCCAGGGACGACTCCCCCGCCGGCGCCGGCCGGGTCGTCTCCGCCTACTACGGCGAGATCAACGCGGCCGCGCAGGCCGGCCGGGTCGCCGACATCTCCGCGACCGCGCTGCCCGGCTGCCAGACCTGCGCGCTCGACGTCGGCATGACCCGCTACCTCGACCAGACCGGCGCCCGGGCCGCCCAGGCACCCTACGAGATCACCGGCCTGGCGGCGGGAGCACGCCGCGGCACCGTCGTCGACGTCCGGTTCGCCGCGACCACCCGCGCGGTCGGGCTCCTCGACCCGGCCGGGCGCGACGCCGGGCAGGTGCCCGCGGTCCCGACCCGCTCCGCCGTCGCACGGCTCGTCCTGACCGGCCCGGGCTGGCGCATCCAGAACATCACCTACGCGGCGGGACGGCCGTCATGAGCGGCAGCCGCCCCCGCCCCGGTCCCCGTGCTCACCCGCCGACCTCGGCCCGCGCGGCCACCCGCACCATGCTGGTGGGGGCGGCGGTGATCGCCGCGATACTGGCGCCCGGCGGCGGACCGCTGCCCGGCGCCACCCGGCCGGCCCTCGCCGCACCAGACCCGCAGGGCGCCTGCACGGGAGCCGTCTGGGGCAGCTGCGACACCCGCGCCACGGACAACGGCTTCCAGTACCACTACCGCGGCGGCTACCTCACCAAGGTCCCGCTCGACGACGGCACCGGCACCGGTGGTGGCTGCGGCGACGACTGCCCACCCGACCCGGACGCGAGATGCGCGGCGCTGACCGGTGTCGGAGCCCCCCCGGAGATGACCGCGGCGGAGCGGGCCGAGTACGACGCCCTGATCGCCGACTGCGGGCCGGTCCTCTACGACCCCGACGGCATCGCCGTCGACGACCTCGCCGCACAGTTCGCCGACTACCTGCGCGAGGAGCTGCTGCCCACCCCGAAGGTCGTCGTCCAGCCGATCGGGAACAGCTTCGCGAACCTCCCGACGATCATGTACACCGGCGTGCCCGCCGCGTTCACCTTCGACGTCACCCAACCGGTGCTGGCGACGATCAGCGCGGTCCCGCACTACTCCTGGCAGTTCGGCGACGGCGAGACCGGCCCGGACGCCCCCGGCCGACCCTACGACCCGGCGATCTCCCCCCGCGACCACCCGGACGCCTACGTCACCCACCAGTACCACCGGCCCGGGACGTACCAGGTGACCCTCACCGTGACCTGGGACGGCTACTTCACCGTCCCCGGCGTCGCCCAGGCCTTCCCCCTCGACGCCGTCGCCCTCAACGCCACCACCCCGATCACCATCGAGGAAGCCGGCGGCGTCCTCGTCGGCAACGACTGACCTCACCCCACCCCCGACGGATGTCGGGATCGACAGAGCGGCCGTCCGCTCTGTGACGGTACGTGGCAGGCTTGGCACTTATGACGGGGGTCATCGGGGGCCAGAACGGCGGCACGGGAACGCCAGCGACTCGCCGCGCGGTCTTCATCAGCTATGCGGCGGCGGACGAGCCTTGGGCGCTGTGGGTCGCCTGGCAGCTGCAACAGGCCGGATACCAGCCCCGGCTACAGGCCTGGCACGCGGTTCCCGGCCGCAACCTCGTCGAATGGACCGTTCAGGAGCTGACGGCGGCGTCCTGCGTAGTGGTGATCCTCTCCCCCGCCTACCTCAGGTCCGAGTGGCCCAGGGCGGAGTTGAACTCGGCGCTGGCGGATTCAGTCTCCGGGCGCCGGCTGCTGGTTCCCGTTCGGGTGGTGCCGTGCGAGTCGCCGCCGCTGATACGTGAGATCGCCCGGATCAGCCTGGTCGACCGCGGCGAGGACGACGCCCACAGAGTTCTGATCGAGGGGATGCGGGCGGCCTTCGGAGGTCAGGCAACGACTCCCAAGATTTCACCGGCCTTTCCGGGTGACAGCGGCGAGGTCAGGGGCCAGCCGGCACCACCGTTCCCGGGACCGGACCGAGATGCGTTGACCGCCCAACTACTCGAACTGGCAGAGGAGGCGTGCCGACTACGCCATCCCGAGGCGACGATCCGCCGGGGCAGGGCACGCGGGCTGTCCGGCTACCTGGACGTGGCCGGGGAACGCGACGGCGAACGGCAACGGTGGCCCGTAGGGGTCAGCATCGATTCCCCCGACGTGGCCGCGGTCGAGGCCTTCTACGAGGCGGTGGTGAAGCCGGTCTACGTGCCGATCGACGAGTTCGTGGGTTCCGAGCTGGTCCATCTCGGTGATCCCGCAGGGGAAGAGGCTCTCCGTCACGCTCGGCGGCACCGGATCCAGGTGTTCAGCCTGACAAAGTTCGAGGGCCGCTGGGATCCGCGCCGGTATGTGGCCCGCCAGACGCAGCGCCTAACCGATGATCCCACGTATCCACCTGGATTGTACGTGCCGCAACGCTACACCGTGGCCGGCAATGCCATCGACAGCCTCATCGTCGGCCGGGGCGAACGGCACGACGTACAGGATGACGTGTTTGCCGCGATGCGCGACTGGCTTGATGTTGAGGAAGCACGCTTCCTGCTGGTGCTGGGTGCCTTCGGGCACGGCAAGACCTTCCTGCTCAGGGAACTCGCCCGGAGAATCCCGAAGGAGCTGCCCCAGATCGTGCCGATACTGGTCGAGCTGCGGACCCTGGAGAAGACACATTCGATCGACGACCTACTGGCACTACACCTGAGCAAGGAGGGCGAGCACGGCGTCGATGTCCGTAAGGTGCGCCGCAAGGTGGACCAAGGCCAAGTCGTGCTTCTCTTCGACGGGTTCGACGAGCTGGCGCTGCGGGTGACCTACGACAACGCGGCCGAATACCTACGCATGGTCCTCTCCGCGGTTACCGGCCGGGCCAAGGTGGTCCTGACCAGCCGGACCCAGCATTTTCTCACCAACAGCCAGCACCGCACCGAGCTCGGTACCGCAGTGCGGCTCGGGGCAGGTAGCCGCGAGATCCACCTCGCCGACTTCGACCACGACCAGATCCGCCAGTTCCTCGTCCAGCTTTTCCGCCGACAGGTCACCGCAGAGACTGAGACTCGCGGGGCCGCCCTCACTGATGAGGAAAGCTGCGCGGAGGCGACCCGGCGAGCCGAGAGCCGGCTCACCCTCATCGGTTCCATCCGTGACTTGCTGGGCCTGTCAGCCAATCCCCGCATGCTGGGGTTCATCGCCGACCTCGACGAAGAGGATTTGCTGAACGCCCGCGCGGCCGACGGCACCATCACCTCCGCGGACCTGTACGCCAAGCTGCTGGAGCGCTGGCTACACCACGAGGTGGCACGCCGTCGACCGACCCGCGGCGGGCACCAGACTCTCGATGCCGACCAGTTACGGCGGGCCGTCGACGCGCTCGCGGTCTTCCTGTGGGAAAGCGGGCAGGACACCACGGACCTCGCCGGCCTATCGACTACCGTGCAGGCGACCCTGAACGACCTTGGGGAAGCGAAGATTGAACCGGGGCATGCAGTATTCATGGTCGGCTCCGGCAGCCTGCTCACGCGCACCGACGACAACACGTTCAGCTTCGTACACCGCTCCGTGCTGGAGTATCTCGTCGCCGTGCAGGCTGCCGCCCAGCTCGCCCAGACGGACGACGAGGTCGCCCCAGGGCTGCTCTCCGGACGAGAGATGTCCGAGCTGATGGTCGACTTCTTGCACGGCGCCGCCCCGCACGCCGATTTACGGCGATGGGCCCGTTCCGCCCTAGCCGACCGCAGGGATACCAATGGCACGGCTCGCAGCAATGCCCTGCGTATCACCCGCCGGATGGACCTGACCATCGACGGCGCTCAGCTCGCCGGTCAGGACCTGCGCGGCCAAGACCTGGCCGGCCAGAACCTGCGGTTCGCGAACATGCGCGGGGCCAACCTCAGCGGGGCCCGCCTACACCACGCCGACCTGACTGGCGCCAACCTCACCGGCGCCAACCTCACCGGCGCGCTACTCGTCCACCCCGCTCTCAGCGGGGCACGGCTGACCAGCAGCCTCTGGACGGACGCGGCGCTCCTCAACCCGCTGCTCGACTCCGAGGCCGCGCAAAGTCCCGAGCTTGCCCGAGCCGCGATCCCCGGCCGCGACCCCGTCGATCTCATGGTTCTTCCTGGCCCCGCCGCCATCACCTGCGCCGCAGTCACCCCCGACGGTGTTCTCGCGGTCGGTTGGGGTCCAACCGTGGCGCTCCTGCACATGGCCACCCTGCGCCCGCTACGCCTGCTGACCGGCCATCACGGCTTGGTGGAGGCGGTGGCGTTCTCCCCGGACGGCACCACCCTCGCGACCGCTGACCGCGGCGGAGCGGTCCACCTGTGGGAAACCACCACTGGCCGACAAACCCGGAAACTAACCGGCCACCACGGCTGGGTGAAGACAGTGGCATTCTCCCCGGACGGCACCACCCTCGCCACCAGCGACACCAGCGGAGCAGTCCGCCTGTGGGAAACCAGCACCGGCCAACAAACCCAGAAACTGACCAGCGGCAGCGGTGTGGAGACGGTGAGGTTCTCCCCGGACGGCACCACCCTCGCCACCGGCGACCGCAGCGGAGCAGTGCGTCTGTGGGCGACCACAACTGGCCAACAAACCCGGAGACTGAC
>NZ_FAOZ01000035.1:82113-97709 GCF_001536285.1 Parafrankia irregularis
GTCCACCTGTGGGAAACCACCACCGGACAGCAAATACGGAAACTAACCGGCCACCACGGCCGGGTGACGGTGGCGTTCTCGCCGGACAGCACCACCCTCGCCACCAGCGACAACAGCGGAGCGGTGCGGCTCTGGACGACCGCCACGGGCACGCTTTTGGCGACCCTCGTGTCGGCGCCGAGCGGGTGGTCGACAGTTCTTCCCGACGGGGGTTACAAGAGCTCCAGCGACGACACCGGCTCCGTGGTTTGGTGGGCGGTGAAACGGCGCCGATTCGAGATCGATGATCTCAATGGCATCGCTTCGATCCGGCGGCTCGGGCCGGACGATCCCATCCCGGGCCTGTAGGAGGCGCCGTGCGGGCGCGAGACCGCTCCCGGCGCCGTCTGCTCCGCTGGTCGCGCCGCCGACAGGACTTGGTGCTCCGATCGGCGGCGATCCACTCGTTGACGTGGCCGTTGTCTGCGTCGACGCCACGGGCGCCTGTGGGGCGGCGGACGCCGGCGAAGAACTGCGGCCGGCGGCCGTCAGCCGCTGGCGGTGGGTCTGGCGGACCAGTGGGAGTTGAGGGGGCGGAGGTTGCGGAAGTTGTCGGTGCGGGCGCGGTAGGTGGCGAGCAGGCCCATCACGGCCAGCCCGTTGGTGATCTCGCCGCGCATGACCTGGTCCACCGCCGCGGCCAGGTCGATGCGGGTGATGCCCATCTCGGCCTCCTCGTGGACGCCGACATGCCGTTCGGCGGCCGGGATCTCCACCAGGTCGCGGGCCAGGAACACCCGGAACGCCTCGTCGGTCATCCCGGGTGAGGCGTAGACGTCGATGAGCAGGTCGAGGCGGCCGGCGCGCAGGCCGGCCTCCTCCGCGAGCTCCCGGGCGGCCGCGACGGACGCCGGCTCCCCGGGGACGTCCAGGATGCCGGCGGGCAGCTCCCACAGCGGCCCGCCGACGGGGTGGCGGTACTGGCGCACCATCACGACCCGTTCCTGCTCGTCGAGGGCGACGACGCCGACCGCGCCGGGGTGGACGACGACGTCGCGCTGCGAGGTGTCGCCGTCGGGCATGCGCACCATGTCGCGGCGCAGGGAGATGACCCGGCCGCTGTAGACGACGGAGCTGTCCGCCACCTCGTAGCGGTGCGCGGTGGCGCTGCTTTGCGCGGTGTGGCTGCTGTGCACGGTGTCGCTCACGGGGAGACCAGCTCCCCGTCGACACCGGTCACGTCCGCGGTGGTGGTGGAGCCCGCCGCCGCGCGGCTGCCGTTCTTCGAGCCGGCCGCCTTCGAACGGCCTGCCTTCGAACCGCTGGCCACGGTCCCGCCGGCCGTACCAGCCGCGTCGGCCGGGTCGTCGGTGTCGGTCCCACCCGCCAGGGCCGAGGCCGGCAGGTCGAGGAGCAGGCCGCGCCGCCGGTCCGCGTGCACGACCGCCGCGCGGGCGAGCCCGCGGAACAGCGGATGCGGGCGGGTCGGCCGGGAGCGGAACTCCGGGTGCGCCTGCGCGCCCACGTAGAACGGGTGGACGTCGGTGGGCAGCTCGACGACCTCGACGAGGCGGCCGTCCGGCGACGTCCCGGAGAAGACCAGGCCGGCTGCGGCGAGCTGGTCGCGGTAGGTGTTGTTCACCTCGTAGCGGTGCCGGTGGCGTTCCATCACCTCGGGTTCGCCGTACTCGCGGCGGGCGACGGTGTCGGGGCCGAGGGCGCACGGGTAGAGGCCCAGGCGCATCGTGCCGCCCATGTCACGGCGGCCTTCGACGACGTCGAGCTGGTCGGCCATGGTGGAGATCACCGGGTGCTCGGTCTGCGGGTCGAACTCGGTGGAGTTGGCCTCGGCCAGCCCGGCCAGCGAGCGCGCCGCCTCGATCACCATGCACTGCAGGCCCAGGCAGATACCCAGGGTGGGGATGCCGTGGGTGCGGGCGTGCCGCAGCGCGGTGATCTTCCCTTCGATGCCCCGGACACCGAACCCGCCCGGCACGATGATCCCGTCGACGCCGTCGAGCAGGTGCGCGGCGGCCTCCGGGGAGGTGAACTCGTCGGAGGCGATCCAGCGGATGTCCGGGCGGGCGTCGGCGGCGAACGCGCCGGCCCGCAGGGCCTCGCTGACCGACAGGTAGGCGTCGGGCAGGTCGATGTACTTGCCGACGATCGCCACCGTCGCCGAGTTCGCGGGATGGTGGACCCGCCGCAGCAGGGTGTCCCACTCGGTCCAGTCGACGTCCCGGAAGCTGAGGCCGAGGCGGCGCACCACGTAGGCGTCGAGGCCTTCGCGGTGCAGCACCTTCGGGATGTCGTAGATGGAGTCGGCGTCCGGGGCCCCGACCACCGCCTCGTCGTCGACGTCGCACATCAGCGCGATCTTGCGCTTGAGCGCGTCGGGCAGCGGCCGGTCCGAGCGGCACACGACCGCGTCCGGCTGCAGGCCGATGCTGCGCAGCGCCGCCACCGAATGCTGGGTCGGCTTCGTCTTCAGCTCGCCCGACGGGGCGAGGTACGGGACGAGGCTGACGTGCACGGTGAAGGCGTTGTCCCGCCCGACCTCATGCCGGACCTGGCGGATCGCCTCCAGGTAGGGCAGCGACTCGATGTCACCGACCGTGCCGCCCACCTCGGTGATCACCACGTCGACCGCGTCGGTCGCCAGCCGGCGGATGCGATCCTTGATCTCGTCGGTGATGTGCGGGACGACCTGCACCGTCTGCCCCAGGTACGCACCGCGCCGCTCCCGCGCGATCACCGCCGAGTACACCTGGCCGGTGGTCACGTTGGCGCTGCCGTCCAGATCGACGTCGAGGAATCGCTCGTAGTGGCCGATGTCCAGGTCGGTCTCGGCACCGTCGTCGGTGACGAACACCTCGCCGTGCTGGAACGGATCCATCGTGCCCGGATCGACGTTGAGATACGGGTCGAGTTTCTGCATCGTGACCCGCAGCCCGCGGGCCTTCAGCAGACGGCCGAGGCTGGACGCCGTCAGGCCCTTACCCAGACTGGAGGCCACGCCTCCAGTTACGAACACATGCTTGGTCATATGCGCCTGCGCCACGCGGAACTCCCGTGGTCACGCCGCCGGTACCGGCCCCGGCGCCTCCACGGGTCTTCACGGTAACACCGCCCTGAGCAGGGCCGCAGGCCGCCCCGCCGGGGACGGCGTTCAGAACGGTTCAGCACCGGTTCAGGACCAGCTCAGGACCGGGTCAGGAGCGGGTCAGGAGCGGGTCAGCTCGGCCTTGTCCGCCGCGGCGGCGGCGAGGAGCTCCTCGGCGTGCCCGCGGGCCAGCGTGCTCTCCTCCTGGCCGGCCAGCATCCGGGACAGCTCCCGGACCCGCGCCGGGCCGTCCAGCGCCACCACGCCGCTTCGGGTCACCGAGCCGTCGCTGGCCTTGTGCACGACCAGATGCTGGTCGGCGAAGGCGGCCACCTGCGGCAGATGGGTGATGCAGATGACCTGGTGGGTGCGGGCGAGCCGGGCGAGGCGGCGGCCGATCTCGACGGCGGCGCGCCCGCCCACACCGGCGTCGACCTCGTCGAAGACCATCGTCGCGCCGGCGTCGGCCGCGGCGAGGACCACCTCGATCGCCAGCATCACCCGGGACAGCTCACCGCCCGACGCGCCCTTCTCCACCGGGCGGGCGGGCGCGCCCGGGTGCGGCACCAGCCGCAGCTCCACATCGTCGACCCCGCTCGGCCCGTAGGCGACCGTACGGCCCCCCACCGACAGCCCGGCCGGGTCGTCCCGCTGGCCGACCACCGCCAGCACCTTCGCCCTGGGCATCGCGAGGCCCGCCAGCTCCGCCGCCACCGCCGCACCGAAACGCTCCGCGGCGTCGGCGCGCGCGGCGCTGATCCGCTCGGCGAGCCCGGCGAGCTCCGCGGTGAGCTGCTCGCACTCGGCGGTGAGCGCGCCGGACTGGTCGCCGTCGGCGTCGAGTTCCAGCAGCCGGCGCCCCGCCGTCTCGGCCCAGGCGAGCACGCCGTCGACGTCCGTACCGTGCGCGCGGGCCAGGGTGGTGAGCTCGGCCCGGCGGGCCTGGGCGGACGCGAGCCGCGCCGGATCCGACTCCACTCCGGCCCCGTAGGAGGCCAGGTCGGCGGCGACGTCGGCGAGCAGGGCCACCACCTCGTCCAGCCGGTTCGCGAGCTCGGCGAGCTCCGGGTCGAGCGACGCGTCACCCGCGACGATCCGGCGGGCGGCACCGACCAGGTCGACCGCGCCCGGGGTGTCGTCACCGGACTCCGGATCGCTGACCAGCGCCCCGTGCGCCGACCGCGCCACCTGGGACAGCGTCTCGGCGTGCTCCAGCCGGCTCAGCTCCGCGGCCAGCGCGACGTCCTCCCCGGACAGGGGGGCGACTCGTTCGACCTCGGCGAGGCCGAGCCGCAGCAGCTCCGCCTCCTGCGCCCGCTCCCGGGCCCGGCCGATGATCTCCGCGAGCCGGGCCCGGGCCTTCGCCAGCCGGGCGTAGACCCGGGTGTAGTGCGCCAGCGGCTCGGCGACCGCGGACCCGGCGAAACGATCGAGCGCGTCGCGCTGCATCGCTGGGCGCCGCAGGCGCTGCGCCTCGGACTGGCCGTGCACCGCGATGACGTTCTCGGTGATCTCGGCGAGGACACTGGCGGGCACCGAGCGGCCGGCCAGCTGGGCCCGCGACCGGCTCTCGGCGGTCAGCGTGCGCCCCATCAGGATCACGTCGTCGTCGAGCTCGCCGTCGAGCTCGTGCACCCGCTTGACCAGCGGGGAGTCGGCGGCCACGACGAGCCGGGCCTCCACGGACGCCCGACCGGCCGCCGCGGAGACGAGGGCGTAGTCGGCCCGGCCCCCGGTCAGCAGGCCCAGACCCTGGACGATCATCGTCTTGCCGGCGCCGGTCTCACCGGTGACCACCGTCAGCCCCGGCGCCAGGTCGAGGACAGCGTCATCAATGACACCGAGGCCGCGAATGCGAATCTCCTCGAGCACGCCCCGAACTCTAGCGTCACATCCGCCCCGGCCGGCACCCGGAAATCGGGGAATGGGTGGCGTGCCGCCGATTCCCGGCACGTCCCGGCGCGGGGTGATGCCGATGCTCGCGCCGGTCGGCGCGCTGGTCAGCGCTCCGATCGCCCCCGCCAGCCGGCGACGGGAAGGTCGAACTTCGCCACCAGGCGATCGGTGAACGGCTGTGGTCTGATCACCGCGAGACGCACCGGCCGCCGCCCACGCACCACCTCGACCCGCGACAGGCTCGGCAGATCGAACATCCGACGTCCGTCGCAGTAGAGCACCGCCGGGACGTCCGGCAGCACCTCGATGGCCACCACCGCGCCCGGCGCGAGCACCAGCGGCCGCGCGAACAGCGCGTGCGCGCTGATCGGCACCACCAGCAGCGCCTCGACCCCCGGCCACAGCACCGGACCACCCGCGGAGAACGCGTACGCGGTCGAGCCGGTCGGCGTCGAGCAGATCACGCCGTCGCAGCCCCACCGCGACAGCGGCCGGCCGTCGATCTCCACGACGCATTCGAGCATCCGGGCCCGCTCGGCCTTCTCCAACGACATCTCGTTGAGCGCCCAGCCGGTGTAGAGGACCTCGCCCTGGTGACGGACCGTCACCTCGACGGTCATCCGTTCCTCGACCGTGTACTCCTTGCGGACCACGTGTTCGACGGTGGCGCGCAGCGCGTCCGGCTCCGCCTCGGCCAGGAAGCCGACATGGCCGAGGTTGACGCCGAGCAGCGGGACGTCGGCCGAGCGGGCGAACTCGGCACCCCGCAGCAGGCTGCCGTCGCCACCGAGGACGAGCACCAGCTCCGTTCCGACGGCGGCGTCGATGTCCGCCGGCACGACGTTCGGCGCCGAGAGGTCCAGCAGCTCCGCCTCGTCCCGCAGCACCCGCGGCGACACACCGGCTGCCCCGAGCAGCTCCAGGACCTGCTGGGCGCTCTCCCGCACCACGGAACGGCGCGGATGGGTGACGACAAGCACCTCGCGGGTCATCGATCGGTCCTTGGGGAGGAGGGGGCGGAGTGCGAGGAAGGGGGCGCGACTGGCGCGGTTGCCGGTGCGGTGCCGGCCGGTCCGGCGGCGATCGCCGCGGCCGTCATCGCCTCGATCTCCCCGGCGCCACGGACCACGTCGGCACGCAGCCAGAGCAGGTACTCGACGTTGCCCGCCGGGCCCGGCAACGGGCTGGCCGTCACGCCGCACACGCCGAGCCCGAGCTCCGCGGCAGCCGCGGCGACGGATCGCACCGCACCAGCATGCAAGGCCACATCACGGACCACACCACCGGCGCCGAGGAACTCCCGGCCCACCTCGAACTGCGGCTTGACCAACAGGACGAAATCCGCGTCGGGCCCGGCGCAGGCCCGTAGCGCCGGCAGGACGAGAACCAGCGAGATGAACGAAAGGTCACCGACGACCAGATCCACCGGCTCCCCGACCTGATCGGGCGCCAGGTGCCGGGCGTTCGTCCGGTCCAGCACCCGCACCCGTGGATCCGCGCGCAGCCGCCACACCAGCTGCCCGTAGCCGACGTCGACCGCCACCACCTCCCGGGCGCCGTAGCGCAGCAGCACGTCGGTGAACCCCCCGGTGGAGGCACCGACGTCGAGGCAGCGCCGCCCGGCCACGACGAGCGCCGGTCGCGCCGGTCGCGCCGGCAGGTCCCGCGGCTCGTGCGCCCCCTGCGGCTGCGCCTCCCGCGGCTCGGAATGCGGTTCCGCGGAACCGCCGGACACCGGAAGCCGTTCGGCGGAGCCACCCGACGCCGGACGCGGTTCCGCGGAACCGGCGCGCACCGGAAGCGGTTCCGCGGAACCGCCGGACGCCGCACGCGGTTCCGCGGAACCGCCGGGCGCCGGGGCGGCACCTCCCGAGCCAGAAACCCCCGAACCAGAAACCCCCGAACCAGGAATCCCCGGCTCAGGAACCTCCGGCGCGGGCACACCGAACGCTTCGAAGGCGCCGACCAGCTTGTGCGCGCCTCGGGAGGCATAACCCGGATCGTCACCCACCGCCAGGACGATCGACGCCGACGCGTCGACCATCGTCGCCGGCTTCGTCGCCGTGACCCCGCCGACCCGGACCCGGCCGGCGCTGATCGCCTCGGCCGCACGCTCCCGCGACGTCACCAGCTTGCGGCGGACGAGTTCGACGTCCAGCCGCGCACGGCGAGCCACCGATGACCCCGCCCGACCCGACCGACTCACCGAGGCGCCCGGGCGCCGTCCGGACCGGATGTGCCGGCCAGGTCCCGCAAGGCGTCCTCCAGAAGGCCGTGCACCTCCTCGAACGCCTTCAGATGCTCGACCGCCGGCCGGCCGGGGAGCATCGCGAGCCGCGCGAGTGCCGCCGTCAGCTCGGCGGACAGTTCGTCGGTGTTCACCGGACAAGCCTCTCGCATTCCGGATGGTGCCGATGCCCGGCCTGGACATCGCCATCCCACACGTGGTCGCACTCACACCGAGCCAGTCCCGTTCCGGCCGTTGGCAGCGCTCTCGCGTTAGTGTCTGACGGCGGTGGGGGAAGGAGGTGGACGTCCGGAATGGCGGACCGTTTGCAGTGTGAGGCCGCACTGCGTGACCTCGCCTCCCGTCTGGACCTGCTTGCCCAGAGCAATCGTGCGGCCCGCACCCCTGATCGTGTCATCGTCTGCCGCATCCCGGATCTGGAGACCACCTTCTCCGGTCATCTGCGCGGTGGCTGCCTGCATGACATCGGGGAGGGCGAGCGGCCCGGGGCACAGATCACCCTCACTCTCAGCAGCGACGACCTCCTCGCCGTGACCAGCGGGACGCTTTCGGTCACCTCGGCCTGGGCCAGTGGCCGCCTCAAGGTGGACGCGAGCGTCCGCGACCTGCTCCGGGTACGCGCGCTGCTGTGACCTGCGCTGCCTGACCGACCCTGCGCTGCCTGGCTGACCCGCGCTGCTCGCGCTGACCTGCGCTGCGCCCGGCCGGAGGCCGGCATCAGCGGGGTACGCGCAGGTCCTCGCAGCCGGGCGGCCGCTCGTCGGCGAGCGCGGTCAGCGTGCGCCCCGCGTCGGCGGCCGCCCAGGCCAGGGCGCAGGCGGCGCGAAGCGCGTCGAGGCCGTCATCTCCGGCGCCGGAGTCGGTGTTGGTGTTGGTGTTGGTGTTGGTGTTGGTGTTGCGACCAGCTGCCCCGTCGTCCGCCGCCGGGTGCCAGCGCAGGGTGGTTCCGTCCAGAACGCAGGCCCAGGCACCGCACCGGGACGAATCGTCCCGTACCTCGACCGCCGGCTGGGTACGGCGCAGCCCGCGCAGGTCGGCCGCGACGAAGGTGGGCCGGTGCCACGGCGGCGCCGCGAACAGCTCGGCGGGCCCGGTGACACCGGTGAACACCAGCAACGTCGGTGTCGCCGACCGCGTGCCCGCCTCGATGTCGGTGTCCAGCCGGTCGCCGACGATGATCGGGTTGCGCGCACCGCTACGCCGCACCGATTCGGCGTGCATCGCCAGCTCCGGCTTTCCGGTCACGACGGGCTCAGCCTCCGTCGCGGCCCGGACGAAGGCCACCAGCGCCCCGTTACCGGGCGCCAGCCCACGCTCCGTCGGCACCGTCAGATCCGTGTTGCTCGCGACCCACCAGGCACCCGCCCGGACGGCCAGCACGGCCTCGACCAGCCGGGCGTACGTCATCTCCGGGTCGAAACCCTGGACGACGGCGGCCGGCTCGTCGGCAGCCGACGACGTCGGCGACAGCCCCTCGGCCCGCACCGCCTCCCACAGCCCCGCCCCACCGGCCACCAGCACCTTCGCCCCCGCCGGGAGACGCTCGGCCAGCACGTGCGCGGCGGCCTGCGCCGACGTCACCACATCGGTTGGCCCGGCCGGAACCCCGAAGCCGGTCAGCCGGGCGGCGACCGTCTCCGGGGTCCGCAGCGCGTTGTTCGTCACGTAGACCGTGCGCAATCCGTCGACGGCCGCGGCCTCGATCACGGCCGCCGCGTGTGGGACGGCCCGCTCGCCCCGGTTCACGACACCGTCGAGATCCATCAGGGCGACGTCGAACATCGACGCGGGCGCCCGTGACGAACCGGAAAGCGGGGCCCACGTCGCCACCGCCGTCGCGGCCGATGCAGCCGCCGCGGCCATCACAGGCGTGGCGGGGGACGCGGTTGGCGCAGCCGTTACCGGCGCGGTCGAGGGCCTCATGCGCGGTTCAGCGCCGCGCGCGCGCCGCGCAACGCGACACCGTAGTGGGCCAGATCCGGCCGCATCGCCACGGCGAGCGCCAGGTGCTCGATGGCGACCCGCAGGTCCCCCGCCCGACGGGCCGCCAATCCCAACCCGAACTGGGCGTAGTCGTCCGTGGGATGCCTGTCGACTATCCAGGCGAAGGTGCGCGCGGCGTCATCGAACTGACCGGCCTCGAACTGGGCCCGGGCAAGCGCCTCCCGCACGCTCGGCGACGCCGGCTCCGCCGCCACCGCGTGCGCGAGAAGCTGCACGGCGGCGTTCGCGTCGCCGTGCCCCAGCAGGGCCATCCCACGTGTGTACCAGTCGTAGACCTCACCGGCAGGCGAGCGCGCCGGCTCCGGCCCCTGCCGACCGCCTCCGCCCCCTGTGCCGAACTCCTCCGTCATGGCACCTCCACGTCGTCCGGACCACCGCGGTCGCGGCAACCACGGCAGCGGAACAGCACCGCCCGGCCGACGCCCTCGGCGACACAGATGGGAGGGAGGTGTCCCACCCTCCCAACCAGTTTCACCGTAAGCGGCACTCACATGCCCCAACATCGGAATAACGGCCTGTCTTCCACGCCACCCGGATCCGTCCCGCCGGGACCGCCGCGCCGGGAACGCGGTGTCGCCGCGGTGGGCAGCCAGCAGGAGCTACCAGCCGGAGCTGGACCTCGCGGCGGATGAGGGCGCGCGGTCGGAGCACCTACGATGCGCCTCATGGTTGCCCCTGATGCCGCCGTGCCAGTTCCCCCGGTGTCCGTCCCGGTGCCAGTCCCCGCCGGACTCGTGCTGACGCCCTTCCGCGCGGCCCGTTTCGCGGCCACCGGCGCGGATCTCGCCGCGCTCACGTCGCCGCCCTACGACGTCATCGACGAGGACGAGCGCACGGCGCTGGAGGCCTCCGCCGCACACAACGTCGTCCGGCTGATCCTGCCGCGTGACGTTCCCGGCGATGTGCCCGGCGCCGGCGCTCCGGGCGGGGCGGATGAGGTCGGCAACCGTTATGAGCAGGCGGCGCGAACCCTGCGCGCGTGGCTGGACAGCGGCGTGCTGGTCCGCGACGACGTCCCCACGCTCTACGTGTACGAACAGCGGCAGGGAGAGCACGTCCAGCGCGGCCTCGTCGGAGCGCTGGCACTCGCGGACCCCGACGCCCAGATCGTCCTGCCGCACGAGAACACCATGGCCGGCCCGGTCTCCGACCGGCTCTCCCTGACCCGCGCCACCGCGGCCAACCTGGAACCGATCTTCCTGCTCTACGACGGCGGCGGCCCGGCCAGCGCAGCCGTGGCCGAGGCCGTCGCCAGCCCTCCGATCATCGACGTCGACACCGACGTCGACACGGCGGACCGCGTGACGCACCGGCTCTGGGCGATCGACGACCCGGCCACCCTGGAAGTCATCGCGGCGGACCTGCTCCCCCGCCGTGCGGTGATCGCGGACGGCCACCACCGGTACGCGACCTATCGCCAGTACCAGGCGGAGCGACACGCCGCCGGCGACGGCGACGGCCCGTGGGACTTCGGGCTCACCTTCCTGGTCGACGCCACCGCCAGCGGCCCGCAGGTACACGCCATCCACCGCGCCGTGCGGGGCCTCATCCTCGCCGACGCGGTCAGCCGGGCCCGGGAGTCCTTCACCGTCCGCCAGCTCACCACCGCGAATGCCGACGACACAGCCGCCACCGCTGTCGGGACCGGCACCGGGACCGGCGCCATCACGACCGGTGCGACCGCCGCTACCGCAGGCCCGGCGACCGCGCCGGTGCCCGTCCCCGTCGACCCCGCGACGCTGCTCGACGAGCTCGCCACGGCCGGACGGGCGGGCCACGCCTTCGTGATCACCGATGGGTCGGCGGCCTACCTGCTCACCCAGCCCTCGGCCGACCTGCTGCGACAGGCGCTGCCGGCCGAGCGGTCGGAGGCGTTTCGGCGCCTAGACGTCACCGTGGCGCACCTCGCGCTGATCTCGCAGGTGTGGAAGCTGGAGGACGCCGTCGGGGTCGTCGACTACTACCACGACGCGCCGGCGGCGCTGGCTGCCGCGCGCGCCTCCGGCGGGGTCGCACTCCTGCTGAACCCGACTCCGGTCGCGGACGTGATCGCCGTCGCCGGCGCTGCTGAGCGGATGCCCCGCAAGTCCACCCTTTTCACGCCCAAGCCCCGCACCGGGCTGCTGATGCGTCCGCTGGACTGAGGATCCGCGCCGGCGTCAGTTCATCTCAAGCGGCGCGAAAGGGGCATAGAGCACCTGGCGAGTCGCAAGAAAGAAGGATTCTGGTCGTGCCGACGACCAGAATCGTTCACTCTTGCGACTCGCCAAACCGGGCCACCGGGCCACCGGGCCGCGGCGCTGAGTCTTGCCGCCGGACGGCCGTCCGGCGCGCCTGGGCGCGCCGGACGGCGCACCGTCAACCGGCCGGCTCGTCCTCGCCCCGGCTTCCCGCCTCAGCCGGCTTCACACCGCCCGGAGCGTCCGAGAAGACGATCTCCGGGATCGGGGCCGCACTGTCCGCGGCGACGGCCGACGCCGTGCTCTCCGGAGCCGCCGAGAAGTCGACGGCAGGCTCCGCCACAGGCACCGGCTCACCGGCGCCTGTGGCTGTCGAGGTCGAGGTCGAGGTCGAGGCGGCATCGACCAGCTCGGCCGCATCCACCTCGCTCGTCTCCCCACTCGTCTCCTCAGCCGGCTCGACCGCCGCGAGATCCTCCGCGTTCTCCGCCGCGAGATCCTCGGCGTTCGCCGCGTTTCCCTCGGCGCGGGACTCCTCACCCGATACCCCGGGAAGGGCCCCCTCGCCTGCCTCCTCGGAGAGCGGCTCCTGCGCGAGGGCCGTCTGCGCGAGTGGCTCCGCACCGACCGGCGCGGTGACGCCGTCCGGCCCGGGCCCAGGGCCTGCGTCGTCGTTCAGATCCGCGACGATCGGGGTGTCGTCGGACTCGGCCGAGCCCACCTCGTCGCCCTCGTCGTCCTCGTCCTGGTCCGCCTGATCGACGGCATCGATGCCGTCAACATCGTCAACATCGTCAACGACCTGGTCGGCCTCGTCGGCCTCGTCGTCGATGACCGTCAGCTCGTAGATCCGCTCGGCCGCGTCGGTCTCGTCCTCGTCGATCGCCGCGGTGGCCGTGAACCAACGCAGGGCCTCCACCGGACGATCCGCGGCGAGCAGCGCCTCCGCGTAGGCGTACCAGAGCCGGGGCGTCCACGGACGCGGTTCGCTCCTGGTCATCGCCGCGTCGCGCAGGAGCACCACCGCGGCCTCGGGCTGGCCCATGTCGCGCCGGGCACCGGACACCACGATCAGCAGCTCCACCCGCGCCGCCTCGTCCAGCTCGGCGACACCGGGATCGGAAAGGCAGTCGACAGCACGCTCGGGTCGGCCGAGACCGCGCTCCGCATCGGCCATCAGTGGCAGGTTGTGCGGCGACCCGTCGATGCGCCGCGCCGCACGCAGCTCCAGCAGCGCGGCCGCGTACTCACCGGCGTGGTAGGCGGCTACGCCGACCGCCTCACGCACAGCTGCCATGCGGGGCAGCCGCGCCGCCGCCGCTCGGGCGTGCTCCAACGCCAGCGCGGGATCGGTGTCGACGAGCATCGCCGCCGCGACCAGATGCCGGGCGATCGTCTCCGCCAACGGCGCCGGCACACTGCGCAGGTCCCGCCGGACGTCCCGGTCGAGCAGTTCGGCCCGCGCCTCGTCCGGCAGCGCGGGCGCGGCCGGACGACGGCGCGGGGCAGTGCCGTCCCCCGGCCCACCCGAACGGCCGGGGCTGTCGGTGGGACGGCGTGCGGGCCTCCCGGCCGAGGAGCCGCCGCGGGAGGCGGGCCGACCACCATCCGAACGGCGCGGGCCCGAGCGGTTCGCGTCCGGACGCGAACCCGACGACGGACGCTCCCACCGTGGCTTCGTCTCGCCACCACGGTAGGTATCGCCCCTGCCGACCTGCCGGCCCGCGGGCGCGGCGCCGTTGTCGGCCGCGCCGCCACGGGCTACCGGCTCGTGGTCCGGCCGCGTGCCTGGCCCCGGCTTTGTGTCCTGTGCCGGCTTTGTGTCCTGTGCCGGCCTTGTGCCCGGCTCCGGTCGCGTGCCGGGCCCGAAGCGTCGCGGCCGGTCGGCGCCGTCGGACCGAGGTCCGTCGGACCGAGGTCCAGACGAACTCCAGCGGCCGGGACGCTCCCCGCCGTCGCGGCGGAAATCCCGGCGGCCGTCGCGACCGCCGTCGCGACCGCCGGCACCGGTTGGACGTCCGCGGTATCCCGCGGATGACGGCCCGGACTCGCCACGTGGGGTGCTGTCCTCACCGTGCGGTCGCGCCGGCCGGCGCTCGGTGCTGTCGAAACGTCTTTGGTCGGTATGGCGCTCGGGCCCACGATCCGCGCCTGGGAAACGCCGCTGGTCGGTGCCACGCTCAGCCCGGGGCCAGCGGTCACCGCTGGGCGCGGAGGAGCGGTCGGGGCGCTGCCCGCGGTCAGGGCGCTGCTCACGGGGACCGCCGTGGCGGGCGTCCCCGCGGGAGAAGCCCCGACCGGCGCCACCGCCGTCACCAGAACGCCGGTCGCCGGCGGCGAACCGCTCGGGGGCACGTCCACGGCCCCCGTCGCGACGTGCATCGTCCCGGCGCGTCTCGTCGCGATCACGACGATCGCTGCCACGGCGGTCGCCGTCTCCGCGGCCGTCCTCTCGGCGGTACCCCTCTCCGGTGGAACCACCGCGTGCAGGCCCGCCCCGCCAGCCATCAGATCCCGGAGCGCCGCCGCGCCGAGCCGCGTCATCGCGAGGAGCACCATCACGGCCGGCGGACCAGGGCCGGTTCGTGGAGACACGCGCAGGACCGTCGGAACGCGTACGGTTCACCGGTGCGCCGGCGGACGGCTTCCCAGCCCCGCCACCAGGCCGCCGTGCCGCCCGGTCACCGACATAGCGACCGGAACGCGCACCGTACCCGGAGCTGTCGCCTTCTCCGCCGTCGCTCGGACGGGACCAGCGTCCGCCGCCGGCCGGACCGCCATCGCCGCGACCCGCGCCAGGGGGCCTGCCGTAACTCTCGCGCCGGCCAGAGCTCTCCGGCCGGCCAGGCCTCTCCTGCCAGCCGGAGCTCTCGGCGCGGCCCGCACCCTCAGCGCGACCCGCGCCCGTGCCCGCGCTGTCGCCTCTCCCAGCACGCTGCCACTGCGGACGCGGCCCGGAGCCCGAACCCCCACCCGATCCGCCGGTCTGGTTGTCGCGCCAACGGCCTCCACCGGCCCGCGGTGCAGGGCCACCACGCCCGGACGACGCCCGCCCCGACGAAGGCGTCCAGCCGGAGGAGGCGGAGCCACGTCCGGCGCCCGCTCCCCGCGCCGGGCCGGCGCCACGCGAACCGCCGCCCACGCCGCCGCCACCGCCAGCCGACGAACCCCTCGAACCGGCATGGCCGTGGGGGGCAGCCGAACCCGCCGGGCCGCGGCCGCCCTCGGTGCGCCGGGCAGGCCGGTCCTGAGACCACCCGCCGTCGCCCTTCACCACTCGCCCGGATCGCCTGACCTCGCTGCCGCCTCCGCGGCCGCCCTCCGACGAGGTGCGACGCGGTCCCTGACCGTCGCGTCGGTCCCCACCGCTTCTCACTGGTCGCGCCGGCCGGCCCTGCTGGCCGGCGCGCCGCTCCCGCGGAGGCCCTCCAGACCCGGACGGCTGGGACCTCGACGACTCGTCGTTCGGCATAACGGAAAGCATTCCCTTCGTTCCGGGGTGCCGGAACGCGGCCTTCCCCAGGTACATCTCATTCTCTGCCGACGGCCCGGCCAGGCACCCGCCTGGCCGTCGGAGAGCCACTGATACCGGACGTCCCACCAGCTCCGGTCCGCCGCGCCCACCAGGTCGGCCCCGGGCCCAGGGACACCGACGAACCTGTGGGACACGCTCGGAGCCTCATCAGCGCCTGGCCACTGGTGATACGCCCAGCGGACCACTACCCCTGGCGCGGCCGGCGACCGGGAGGCCACGAGAGCCTCCGGGTCGATCCGAAAAAGCACTACAAATACAGGTAGGGGCTGTCTCCGGCACCAACCAGAGACAGCCCCTACCTAAAGAAGTCCGGCGGCGTCCTACTCTCCCACGCGGTCCCCCACGCAGTACCATCGGCGCTGAAGGGCTTAGCTACCGGGTTCGGAATGGAACCGGGCGTTTCCCCTTCGCCAAAGCCACCGAAACACCATCAGACCCGACCCTCCGGTCGCAGCCCGAGAACCGCACAGTGGACGCAAAACAGCAGAATCATAAAGTAGTCAAGCCCTCGGCCTATTAGTACCGGTCAGCTCCATGCGTCACCGCACTTCCACCTCCGGCCTATCAACCCGATCATCTAGTCGGGGGCCTTACCAGGCTACCCTGTGGGAGACCTCATCTTGAAGCGAGCTTCCCGCTTAGATGCTTTCA
>NZ_FAOZ01000036.1 GCF_001536285.1 Parafrankia irregularis
TTCATCAGGTAGACCGCCGCCTGCGTGCGGCTGGCCAGGCCCAGCTTCTCCAGAATGCTCGACACGTAGTTCTTCACGGTCTTCTCCGACAGCCCCAGCCGGGTACCGATCTGCCGGTTCGTCAACCCGTCCGCGATCAGCTGCAGGATCTCCCGCTCCCGCTGGTTCAGCGTCGCCATCGCCGGATCCTCATGCGGCCCGTCCCGCAGCCGCTCCAACACCCGACGCGTCACCGACGGAGCCAGCAACGACTGACCCGACGCCACCGTCCGGATCGCACCCACCAGATCGTTGCCCCGGATCTCCTTCAGCACATACCCCGCCGCACCAGCCATGATCGCGGAGAACAGCGCCTCGTCATCGTCATACGACGTCAGAATCAGACACGCCACCCCCGGCAACGCCGACCGGATCTCCCGACACACATCGATGCCACTGCCATCAGGCAACCGCCCGTCCAGCACCGCCACATGCGGATGCAACGCCGGAATACGCCGCAGCGCCTCCGCCGCCAGCCCGGCCTCACCGACGACCTCGATATCGTCATGCCGGGCGAGCGTCTGACGCAGACCATTCCGCACGATCTCGTGGTCATCGAGAACGAACACCCGGATCTTCTCCATGACCGCGACGATACGGTCTCCGGACCGCCTCGCCAATCGACCTGGATCGCCTGAACGGGTGATGCCGGCGGTTTCCGTACCCGCCCGCGCCGGGAAGCGTACGTCCTGCGGGGTAGTCGGGCAAAGGTGCGGCAAAGGGACCTTTGGCGGGCGATGGTCGGCGCAACGTCACCCGGACGGGGGTGCCGGAACCTCCGGCCGCGGGCAGCGGCGCGGCGGGCGGCAGGTCCGGGAAACGGCCGGTGGGCCCGAAGGTCCCGCCGGTCGCGGGACCTTCGAACGCAGCCTGCCCGACTCCGGCAACCTGCGCGGCGAGGGTGCTGCCGTCAGGGTGGACGTATGGATGTGGCGACAGCGACCCTCACGGCCGGCCTTCCGGTGAGCGCGGAGAGCTCGCGCCCCGTCCGCGACGCAACGACCGCGCCGGGCACACCGACCGCGCCGACCGCGCCGAGCATGCCGGGAGCAGCGGCCGCACCGGCCGCGCTGGTCGAGACGCACACATCCATCCTGATCTTTCTCGGGGACCGGGTCTACAAGGTCAAGAAGTCAGCCGATCTCGGGTTTCTCGACTTCCGCACCCGCCAGGCACGCCTGGCCGCCTGCCAGGCCGAGGTGGACCTCAACCGCCGCCTCGCTCCGGATGTCTACCTCGGTGTCGCGGACGTCCAGGGCCCGGACGGTGCCCTCTGCGACCACATGGTCGTCATGCGGCGCCTGCCCGCCGACCGGAGGCTGTCCACGCTCGTCACCGCCGGTGTCGATGTCACTGACGAACTGCGGGCGACAGCCCGTCTGCTCGCGGCGTTCCACACCCGTTGCGAGACCTCCGCCGAGATCGCGGACGCCGGTTCGTCCGCCACGCTGGGCGGGCTGTGGGAGGAGGGCCTGCGGGGCGTCGAGCCCTACCTGGGCACCGTCCTCGACGGCGCCACCGTTGACGCCATCGGTCGGCTGGCCGCCCGTTTCCTGGCCGGCCGGGAGCCCCTGCTGCGGGAACGGCAGCGCCTCGGGCTGGTCCGCGACGGGCACGGTGACCTGCTCGCCGGTGACATCTACTGCCTTGAGGACGGACCCCGCATCCTGGACTGCCTGGAGTTCGATCAGCGGCTGCGCGTCGGTGACGTCCTCGGTGACATCGGGTTCCTGGCGATGGACCTGGAGAGTCTCGGCCGCCCCGATCTCGCCGCGTTCCTCCTGGCCCACTATCGCCAGTACGCGGCCGAGAGCCATCCCCGCTCGCTGGCCGACCTCTACATCGCCTACCGGGCGTTCGTCCGTTGCAAGGTCGCCTGCACCAGATACGCGCAGGGCGTGGAGTCCGCCGCCGCCGAGGCGCGGGCACTGGCGGCGCTGGCCCTGTCACATCTGCGTCAGGGGCGGGTGCGGCTCGTCCTGGTCGGCGGCGTGCCCGGGTCGGGCCGCGGTGCGCTGGCCGCCGGCCTCGCCGACGCCGAGGAATGGACGCTGCTGCGTGCGGAGGACATCGGTCTGGTCCACGGGCCCGGCTACGATCTCGCCGGCACTGATCCCACCGGCGCCGAGGCCGCCGGCCGTGACGCCGCCGGCCGTGACGCGACCGATGTGGAGGCCGGCTACGACGAGCTGTTTCGGCGGGCACGCGTCGCACTCGAACGCGGTGAGAGCGTGGTCATCGACGCGGCCTGGGAGCGCCGCGCCGACCGTGACCGCGCTGCCGAGCTCGCGCGGGTGACCGCCGCCGACCTCGTCCAGCTCAGAACGGCGCGCGGCGGGTCCGGCAGCTCCGCGGGGGGTGGCCTGCGGTGGGAGCGGACGCCCGGACCGGTGCGCAGGATGGCCGCGGCCAGCTCGGAACATCCGGATCCCTGGCCGGAGGCGACGACCCTGCCCCAGGGCGCCGGGCCCGACGCCCTGCTTCGAGCGGCGCGGCGTGCCGCGGGATGAGCCGGTGGCCGGGGAATCGGCATCATCCGGGCGTGGTCTCGCGTATCTTCCTCGCGTGGCGGCGAGATCCCAGTCCTCAGCCTCCCAGCCCCCGGGCGCGCGCCCCTCGGCTCCAGGGCCCGCCGGCGCGCGGCCCGTGGCCGCCCCAGGCGCGCAGCCCGTGGCCGCACAGCCGGCGATGCCGCCGGGTGACGGGCTGATGTTCCCCACGGTGGCCAGGCTGGAGCTCGACGACCTGCTCAGCCAGCTCGTCGAACGTGCCCAGGATGTGCTGGCCACCCAGAGCCGGCTGCGTGGTCTGCTCCAGGCCAACCGGGCCATCGTCACCGACCTGCGGCTGCCTGTGCTGCTGCGCAGCATCGTCGAGGCCGCCACCGTCCTGCTCGGCGCCCGCTATGGTGCCCTCGGTGTCGTCGCGCCGGACCGAACGCTGGAGGAGTTCGTCCACGTCGGCCTGGACGAGTCCGAGGTGCGCACGATCGGGGACCTGCCCTCCGGGCACGGCCTGCTGGGCCTGCTCATCGACGACCCGCGCCCGCGGCGCGTCGCCGACATCTCCCGGGACCCGGGCTCGCAGGGCTTTCCGCCGGGCCATCCACCGATGAGGTCCTTCCTCGGCGTACCGATCATGGTGCGAGGGGAGGTCTTCGGCAATCTGTACCTGACCGACAAACATGACGGTGTTCCGTTCACCGCTGAGGACGAGGAGCTCGCGCTCGCGCTCGCCGCGAACGCCGGTGTGGCGATCGCGAACGCCCGGCTCTACCACGAGTCGCAGCAGCGGCACCGCTGGATGGCCGCCTCCGCGGAGGTCACGCGCCTGCTGATGGCCGGCGCCGACGACGCGCTCACCGCGCTCGCCGCCCGGGTGCAGGTCGTCGCCGACGCCACCTTCGTCGCGCTCGTGCTGCACTCCGATGCGGATACGGACGACCAGGACAACCGGGATGACCGGGACGGCCGGGGTGGGCGCGGCGATCAGGGCGAAATCCGTAAAAAGGGTGAGAGTGATCACGAAAAGGGCGCGGCCGGCTACGCCCGGGTCGCCGCCGTGGTCTCGGGCTCGGTGGTCTCGGGCTCGGTGATCTCAGGCTCCGGGGTCTCGGATTCCGTGGCCCCGGATTCCGCGGGCGCGGGCGCGGCGCAGGGCGCGAAGGTCGGTCACCTCGTCCCGCTGGGACGGACCCTGACCGGCCGTGTCATCGCCGAGCGGCAGGCGCTGCGGGTCGATGACGCGGAGCTCGACGCGCTTCCCGAGGAGCGCGCCGCGAGCACCGGGCCGCTCATGGTCGTCCCGCTCGTCGCCGGCACCGACCAGTGCGGCGGGGCGCTGCTCATCGGCCGCGACCGCGGAGACCACGGATTCACGGACAGTGACCTGGACATGGCCTCCAGTTTCGCCGGGCACGTCGCCGTCGCGCTCGAACTGGCCCGCGCCAAGATGGATCAGGAGCATCTTCGCGTTCTCGCCGACCGCGGCCGAATCGCCCGGGACCTGCACGATCACGTCATCCAGCGCATGTTCGCCGTCGCGCTCGGAATGCAGGATCTCGCCCAGTACGAGAATCCGTCGAACGCGAAACGGATCAACGGGTACGTCGAGGACATCGACGCCACCATCAAGGACATCCGTCGCACCATTTTCGAGCTGCGAGGCAGGAGTGCCGTCCGGCGCGACCGCCTCCAGGCCGCTCTTGACAAGATCGCGGAGGATGTCCGGCCGGCGCTCGGGTTCGCGCCGACCGTGGCCCTCGCCGGCCCGCTGGACACCGTCGTCGACGACCAGCTCACCGACCAGCTGCTCGCCGTGGCGCGGGAGGCCCTTACCAACGTGGCGCGCCACGCCCACGCGACCAGGGTGGAGCTGCGGCTCGCCGTGGACGGGGGGAACGTCACCCTCGACGCCGTCGATGACGGCGTCGGCATCGGTGACACCGTCCGCCGCAGCGGTCTGGACAACCTGCGGGCCCGGGCCGAGAACCTGGGTGGCACCTTCGCCGTGGCGACACCGCCCGCCGGTGGAACCCATCTGCGCTGGACGGCTCCGCTTTAGCCGCCGACGCCGGCGCCGGGATGGATCATGATCCGCCGCCCCTCCGACTTCAGCTGCCGCCACTGCTCCTGAGCAAGAAATGAGGATTCTGGCTGCTGCAACCGCCGAAATTCGCACTTCTTGCGGATTATCAAGCGACTCTGCCGCCCTGTTTGCCGCAATTGGCATGAATTGCCGGCGCTGTGTGGCGGCGCGGAATCCCCGCCGGCCCGGCCCTGCGGTGGGTGGACACGGGTCACCAGCGAGATCGGCCACTGGGTGGGGTCCGCCGCTGGTGGGGTCCGCCGCTGGTGGGGTCCGCCGCTGGTGGGCCGCCGGCGTGGGAGGGCGACGGCCATCTGACGCGTCCTTCCTGTCCGATCAGGTGCGGGCGCGCCGGGACCATGGTCCCGCTACCGGCATGTCCGACGAACCGCACACGGGCAGTCCGACGACAGATGCGCCGTTCCGGCCATGATGCGAAATTTGAACTGTCAATTTCGCCTCAGCAACAAAAAGGTGGCCGGAAATGGACAGAACAATTCTTGTCGGTGTGGACGGATCCACCGGCTCCGAAGAAGCTCTGCGCTGGGCTTTCCGTGAGGCGCGGCTGCGCCGCCGGCCGGTGACCGCACTGCTGGCCTGGGGCACGGACGGATTACCGCGGGAGCTGCACCGCCGGGCCGGCCGGGCCGACCACGCCGAGCTCGAGGCCTCGGCCGTCGCGGCGCTGGACCAGGCCATCGAACGCGCCGACGCCAATGGCGTCGAGGTGCATCCGATGCTGGTCGAGGCGGCACCCGCGGTCGCGCTGGAGGAGAACGCACCAGGCGCCGAGATGATCGTCGTCGGATCGCACGGCCACGGGCCCATCACCCGGGTCCTGGCGGGCTCGGTGGCGCAGACCGTCGTCAACCACGTCCAGGTCCCCGTGGTCGTCGTCAGGGGACGAACCACGCAGCGTCCGAACGGCCAGCGTCCGAACGGCCAGCGCCCTGACAGCGAGCGGCCCGACAGCCAGCGCAGGCCGGTCGTGGTCGGCGTCGACGGTTCGGGGAACTCCGTGGGCGCGCTGCGCTGGGCCGCCCAGGCAGCGGCCCTGCGGCGGGCGCCCCTGCGGGTCGTGTTCGCGCTCGGCCGCACGGATCCGCTGTACCCGGAGCTGATGATCAGCGGGCAGGTGGACCTGCTGCGACGGGCCCAGGCGATGCTGGAGGAGACGGTGGGCAAGGGGCTTGCCAGCGCCGCGGAGGTGGCGGTCGACACCGTTGTCGCCCCGGACGCGCCCAGCGTCGCCCTGCTGCACGAGGCGGAGCTCGCGCAGCTGCTCGTCGTCGGGCGCCGCGGCCACGGCGGCTTCGCGGATCTGCTGCTCGGTTCGGTCAGCCATCAGTGCCTGCTGCACGCGGCATGCCCGGTGGCCGTCGTTCACGACGAGGCCGCAGGAGGCTGAGCGCTGGACCGTGAGTCCGTCAGGTGGAAGTCTTGGTCGCCCTGTGTGATCTTGTCGGTAGCCGGAAGGGCTCACCGACGGCGGACGTCCACCGAAACTGGAGGCGCACTGTGCCTGACCGGCCGGAGGCGGCCCCGGAGGCCGTCGACACCGCACCTGCCCGGCTGTCCAAGGCCGCGTACGAGAAGGAGCTCGTCCGGCTGCAGACCGAGCTGGTGCGGATGCAGGAGTGGCTCGTCGTCACCGGCGGCCGCCTCGTGGTTGTGATGGAGGGCCGGGACACCTCCGGCAAGGGCGGGACCATCAAGCGGCTGACCGAGCGGCTCAACCCACGGCACTACCGGGTGGTCGCCCTGGGCACGCCGACCGAGCGGGAACGGTCCCAGTGGTACTTCCAGCGCTACATCACCCATCTGCCGTCGGCCGGGGAGATCGTCTTCTTCGATCGAAGCTGGTACAACCGGGCCGGGGTGGAACGGGTCATGGGTTTCTGTACGGACGAGGAATACGACGAGTTCCTGCGGACCTGCCCGCAGCTCGAACGCGCGTTGGTCCGTTCGGGAATCACCCTGGTCAAGTACTGGCTGTCGTTGAGCGACGAGGAACAGGAGCGCCGCTTCACCGACCGGATCCGGAATCCGGAGAAGCGGTGGAAACTCTCCGATCTCGACCTGCAGGCCCGCGCCCACTGGGTCGACTACGCCGAGGCCAAGGACGAGATGTTCGCGTACACGGACATCCGGCAGGCGCCCTGGTATGTGGTCGACGCGGACGACAAGCGCAGCGCGCGGCTGAACCTCATCAGCCATCTGCTGTCGATGGTCCCGTACGAGCCGGTCCACCACCCCGAGGTGAAGCTGCCGCACCGCCAGCAGCGTGCCTACAAGCGCCCGCCGATCGACAGCCAGACCTGGGTCCCGCGCCGGTACGTCGTCGACTGATCCCCTGATAGCCGCCGTCGAGGGGGCATGCGCGGCGTCGGGGTGTCGCTGCGGTTGTTCGGCGAAGCCATCGGTCACTATCTGCGCATCAGTGGATGCGAAGGGTGTCATCCCTGGGGCTGTGTCGGGCCCGTCGGCACAGGTAGGGATGCGGGGACGGATGAGACTGTGGTCCGCGGGCCGGCGATCCGCCGCCGGGCTGGTCATGACGGCGACGCTCGCGGCGCCGGTCAGTGCCGCCCCGCCGGCCCAGGCAGCCCAGCCCGACCCGCCCGCCTCGTCCCCAGGCACGCCGCACAGCGGGCTGTTCGCGCTGCCGGAGTACTACCTCAGCGGGCACGGGCCGGTGTCGGTGGCCGCGGGGGACCTCACCGGTGATGGCCGGCAGAGCCTCGCCGCCGTCAACATCGCCGACGGCACGGTGTCGGTGCTGCTGGGCCGTGGGGACGGAACCTTCGGCCCGCCGGTGCCCTACCCGGCAGGGTCCGGTCCGTCCGACGTGTCGATCGAGGATCTGCGGGGCATCGGCGTTCTCGATGTGATCGTCGCTGATTCGTCCAGCGGCCTGGTTTCGGTGCTGCTGGGAAACGGGGACGGAACCCTCGGCCTGCCGGTGCCCTACCCGGCCGGGCCCGGTCCGTCCTCGCTGTCGGTGGACGATTTCAACGGCGACAGCATTCCTGACGTGGCCGTCGCGGACCAGTACAGCGGCACGGTGTCGGTGCTGCTGGGCCGGGGCGACGGGACTTTCGGCCCACCGGTGCCGCAGCTGGCCGGGTCGGCGCCGTCGTCGTTGGATTCCGGTGACTTCAACGGGGACGGGATCACCGACATCGCCGTCGTGAACCTCGGCGACGCCACCGTGTCGGTGCTGCTGGGCAACGGTGACGGCACCTTGCAGCCACCGCGGCCGTATCTCACCGGCCCGGGCCCGACGGATCTGGCGGCGGCCGTCCTGCGTGACGCGGGCGACGACCAGGGCGACGACGAGGGCAGGGGCGGCACAGGCAGAGGCAAGGTCAGCGGCGGCGACGCCGGCAACCTGGATCTGATCGTCGCCAATGCCGGTGACGGCACGGTGTCGGTGCTGCTGGGAAACGGTGACGGCACGTTCCAGCCGGCGCGGCCGTACCTGTCCGGCCCGGGGCCGTCGGCGGTGGACACGGGTGACTTCTCGGGCGACGGCATCGCCGATGTGGCGGTCGGCAACGCCTCGGACTCGACGCTGTCGATCCTGCTCGGCAACGGCGACGGCACCCTCGGACCACCACTGCTCCACCTCGCCGGCCCGGGCCCGTCCACGGTGGAGGTGGACGACCTTCGCGGTGACGGCCATTCCGATGTGATCGTTGCCAACGGGCGTGGCAGCACGGTGACGGTGCTGCTGGGGACTGTGGCCGCAGGTGCCGCGGGCGGCGGCGGCGGGGGTGGGGGCGGGGCTGCCGGCGACGTCCGGGACTCGTGCTAGGGCGTCACCGGCAGGGTGTGCATCCGGCCGGGGGCGCCTTGGACAGGGCGCCCTCGCCCGTCTCAGGCGTGGATGACCGCCACCGGGCAGGCCGCGTGCAGCACGCACTGGTGCGCGGTGGAGCCGAGCACCAGCTCGGAGAACCCGCCGCGCCCCCGCGTACCGACGACCAGCAGCTGGGCCTGCTCGGCGGCCTGCAGGAGCGCGTGTGACGCGGAGTCGTCGACGGCCTCCAGGCTGACCTGGACGGCGCTCTCGTCATCGAGATCGGCCGTTGCCACGTCCTTGAGGAGCTGCTCGGACCCGGTTCGCAGCGATGGGTAGAAATCGGGCACGGGCACGCCGAAGGTCGTGATGTCGATGCGGTAGCCATTCACGAGGTGCAGGGCGACACCCCGCTCCTGCGCCCGCGCGGCGGCCCAGCGCACCGCCGCCTGGGACGGCTCGGAACCGTCGACGCCGACGATGATCGGCCTGCGGTCGGGTGCGTTACCGGTGTCCGGCGGTGTGCCGCGGACCACGACGACAGGGCCGGACGAATGATGCAGGAGCCGGTGGGCGACGGAGCCGGCCAGGATGCGGTGGACCAGCCCGGCGCCGCGCTGCCCGACCACGGTCATCTCGGCGTTCTTGGCCGCCGAGACGAGGGCTTCCACCGGGTCCTGGTTCACGACGAGCTTTCGCACCTCGACCGGGGGGACCGGGGCGGGTATCCGGGCGATCGTCCGCTCGAGCTGTTCGGTGGCCGCCTCGGTGAGAGCGTGGTGGTTCGCCGCGACCGCGGCCTCGTAGACGGACCGTGGCAGACCGTCGGCGGTCCACCCCAGCAGTGCGGTGACCGGCCGCTTCTCGATCTGGGCCGTCTCGTAGGCCCAGCGCAGTGCGGCCGCCGAACCATCGGAGCCGTCGATGCCGACCAGGATCTCGCGGCGGTGTTCGGTGCTCACCGTGGTCCTCCTCCATCCATCCTGCGTGCGCTGCCCCATCCGGCGTGCGCTGCGCACCCGTCCGGGCGGGCCGGAAGGTGCTGGTGCCAGCCTGCGACGTGGGGGCGTGATGGGGAAACCGACGAAGGGTGATCGCGGTGGCAGTCCTTCGACCCCCGCATCCAGTCCTTCGGCCTACGGGGCTGACGGCCATGGCCGCGCGTCGCCGTGCAGCGCCAGCAATTCGCGCTAATAGCGGCAAATGGGGCGCGGAGTCGCCTGGCGGTCCGCAAGAAGTGAGGATCCCGGTTGTGTTAGCAGCCAAAATCCTCACTCCTTGCGTGGCAGCAGCGGCGGCAGCGGTGGCGGCGGCATCAGCGGTGGCGGTGGCGACGGCAGCCCGAAGCTCGGGATTCCCTGACGGGCTCGCTGGCGCTGGCAACCAGGATCCTCAGGCTTTGCCTGGAAGCAGCCTGCGAGGTGAGGTGGGTGATGGGCCTCGACGCGCTTCCCCTGGTATGCGGCGACGAGTACATACGCTGCTCGTAAGTGGCACTATCCAGCACTCTTATGTAACGGCATTGTGGGGCCGAACGGGCTGGGGGTGTCTCGGCCGGCTCCGCCGCTCTGACGATCTCCCCGCACGGAAGGCCGAGGACCGCACATGCCCACTCTGGAGCGCCACGGCGACGTCGCCGTTCTCGATCTCGGTGACGGGGAGAACCGGTTCCATCCCGACTGGATCAGCTCCGTCAACGCCGCCCTGGACGAGCTGGAGAAGGCCGACGGGCCCCGGGCGCTCGTGACCACCGCGACGGGCCGGTTCTACTCGAACGGCCTTGATCTGGACTGGCTGTTCGCGCACGCCGAGCAACACCAGGACTACGTCGACTCCGTGCACCGGCTCCTCGCGCGGATGCTGACCCTGCCCCTGGTCACGGTCGCCGCGCTCCAGGGCCACGTGTTCGCCGCCGGCGCGATGTTCTCGCTGGCGCACGACTTCCGGGTGATGCGCGCCGACCGTGGCTTCTGGTGCCTGCCCGAGGCCGACATCCACATTCCGTTCACCGAGGGCATGTCCGCGCTCATCCAGTCCCGGTTGACGCCGCAGACGGCGCACGAGGCGATGGTCACCGCCCGTCGCTACGGCGGGACGGCCGCGGCCACGGCCGGCATCGTCGACCAGGCAGTGGACGAGGACGCGGTGCGGTCGACGGCCGTCGAGATCGCCGAGGCACAGGCCGGCAAGGCCGGGGACACCCTGGGCACGATCAAGGCCCGCATGTACGCGGCCGTGGTGGCCGCGCTACATGGCCACGGCTGAGTGCCGGTCCACGGCTGAGTGCCGGTCCACGGCCGAGCGCCGGTCCAGAGTCCAGCAGCGGCCCAGGTTCCAGCGCCGGTCCGGGGCTTGGCGCTGGCCGGGAACCGCTTGCCGGCGGGCATGGTTCCAAGCCTCCGCAGCGCGTCACGGGGCGTGGGAGGATGCGGGAGGCTTAGGAGAAACGGATGCTGGTCTTGGTTTCAGCGTCGCTGACGGGCGGCGAGCGTTCTTGACGGACGAAGCGGGCGTGGCCAGCGGCCACGACGAGCGAGCAGCCGTTTTCCGGGTGTCGGCCCGTCGGCCACCCCTCAAGATCGCGCAGATCCTCGCGGCGGACCTGCGTCGCCAGATCCTCGGCGGCGAGCTCGTCGTGGACCAGCAGCTGCCGCGCGAGGCCGAGCTCACCGCGGCCTTCGAGGTGTCCCGGGAGACGCTGCGCGAAGCACTGCGGATCCTGGAGTCGCAGTCGCTGCTGGAGGTCCGGCGCGGGCGGGGCGGTGGCGCGGTCATCCGCCGGCCCGGCCTGGCCGCGGTCAGCCGGTACGTGGCGCTGCTGCTGCAGCTGCGGCGCACGACGCTGGCCCATCTCGAAGAGGCCCGCCTGGTCATCGAGCCGCATGCCGCCGAGCAGCTGGCGCTGCGCTGCGGTCAGGAAGGGCTCGACCACGTCGCGGCCCTGCACGAGAACACCCGAGCGGCCGAAGGTGATCCACTCGCCTTCGCCACCGCGGTCGCGGCGTTCGACCAGGCCGTCACCGACCTGGCCGGCAACCGTTCAATCGCGGTGTTCACCGGCGTGCTGCGCGACATCTACGCAGGTCAGGTCTACGCCGTGGTCGGTACCCCCGACCTGGCGTCGGCCGAGCGGGCGGCCCGCCGCGTCGTCGCCAGCCAGGGCGAGCTGCTGCGGGCCGTGCGTGCTCGCGACGGTGCCCGCGCCAGCCAGGCCTGGAGCGACTATCTGGTCAGCACCAGCCGACTCCAGGTGAGCCGCAGCCGCAGCCGGCAGGTGATCGACGTCGTCCCGCTGTGGCGGGCCCAAAGCGGCTCGGTGGGCAGCGGCGGTTCGGTGGGCGGCGGCGGTTCGATGGGCAGCGGGCCACCACAGCGGATGGCCATGGCCGTCGCGACCGAGATCAGGGCGCGGATCGCCGAGGGCCGTCTCGCCGACGGTGCCCGGCTGTCCTCGCTGGCCGACCTCGCCAAGGAGTTCGGCATCTCCCGTCCCACGCTGCGGGAGGCGTTGCGAATCCTGGAGACCGAGTGCCTGATCGAGCTGCGGACGGGGGACCGTTCCGGCCCGCGGATCCGTCATCCCTCGACGAAGGTCGCGGCCCAGCTGGCGGGAACGGCGCTGGAGGCCCGGCAGACGACGCTCGCCGACTTCTTCCGCGCGATGACGGTCATCGAGCCGGCGATGATGGAGCTCGCCGCGTCGAGGATCGACCAGGAGTCACTGGCCACGCTGTGCACCCTGCGGGACGAGCTGGGCAGCTGCACCCGGGACATGCCCCGGTTCGCCGACATCTGGGGCCGGGGCAGCGCGCTTGCCTTCACCGCGACCGGTAATCCCGCGCTCACCGTGATCGCGGAGATCCTCCAGTGGGTGCGCCTCGGCACCGGGGCGGCGCTCACCACCGGGGTTGACGAGATCTGGGTGGCGACCGCGCAGGACAACGTCCGGCTGTTCGAGGAGGTGGTCGCGGCGCTGGTGGCGGGCGACCCGGCCCGGAGCCGGGCGGCCTGGGCCGCGTGTCTGGAGACCAACGCGCCGTTCATCGAATCGTCCGAGCTCGCGCGGCGCCGGATGACCAGCGAGCCCTTTCCGTCGCCGGCTCCGACTGGCGTCGTCCGGTGACCGTGCGGCGTGAGACGGAAAGGGCTCAGTTGAGCTCTTCCCGTCGTCGGCTCCGACCGGTGGTGTCGCGTGACAGTGCACTGTGAGATGGAGAAGCTCAGTTGGTTCGACTGGCCGACGCGGCGTGCCGGCCCACGCCATGCGCCGGCTGGGTAACGACATGACGACATAACGAGATGGGAGATACAGCCATGAAGGTGTCGATCGATCACGACCTCTGCCAGGGGCACGCCCGCTGTTGGGATATCTGCCCCGAGGTGTTCGAGCTTGACGAGCAGGGCCATGGCTTAGTGGCGGTGCCGGAGGTTCCCCCGGCTCATGAGGCCAAGGCTCGCGAGGCTGCGGAGAACTGCCCGGAGCGCGCGATCACGGTCAGCTGACCGTCTCAGCTGACTTCTCTGCCGGGCGGCGCCGGGTGACCTCTGTACCCCGGACCGCCCGGCGGCCGGTCACTCTGGACCGCCCGGCGGCCGGTCACGCAGGTCAGGCCGGCCAGGCCGGCCAGGCCGGCCAGGCCGGTGTTGCGCCGGCTGGCTGGCCCAGATGCCCAATCAGGCGACCGACGGTCGCATTTGCTTGCTCGTCGAGTGGTGTGCGCGTCAATCTGCTAGGAGAGGTTGACGAATCAGCGCACAGGCGCATGTCGGCATCCGACGGGTGCGGGAGTGCTGACGCGGCGACCGGACTGGCTGTCCGCTCGGGCTGGAAGGCGCGGGCATGGCGAGGGAAGGGCTGACCGTGACGGACGACCTGTACTGGGACCCCTTTGACAAGATCGTCGATGTCGACCCCTACCCCGTGTGGCGGCGGATGCGGGACGAGGCCCCGGTCTACCGCAACGACAAGCTGGACTTCTACGCCCTCTCGCGGCACTCCGACGTCGACGAGGCCCACGTCGATCCCGCGACCTACAGCTCGGCGTACGGCACGGTCCTCGAGCTCATGGGGCCGGAGCCACTGAGCACCGGGCAGATCATCTTCATGGACCCGCCGGCGCACACCCTGCTGCGCGCGCTGGTCTCCCGTGCGTTCACCCCACGGCGGGTCGCCGCCCTGGAAGGCCACATCCGCCAGCTCTGCGCGGAGCTCCTCGACCGGCAGGTCGGCGGCGGTGGGTTCGACTATGTGCAGGACTTCGCCGCGCTGCTGCCCTCGATGGTGATCTCCCAGCTGATCGGGGTCAACCCGGAGGACCGGGAGGAGATCCGGCAGACCATCGACCAGACCTTCCACATCGAGGACGGCAAGGGGATGATCAACGACATCTCCTTCGCCGCCCAGATCAAGCTGCACACCTACTTCTCCGAGCAGATCGAGGCCCGGCGCCGGGAGCCGCGCGACGACATGATGACCGGCCTCGCCCAGGCCGAGATCACCACGGCGGAGGGGACCCGTAGGCTGACCACCACGGAGGCGACCGACTTCACCAACCTCCTCGTCGCCGCCGGGACGGAGACCGTCGCCCGGCTGCTCGGCTGGGCCTGCGACCTGCTGGAGTCGCATCCCGACCAGCGCGCCGATCTCGCCGCCGACCCGTCCGGACTGGCGAACGCCGTGGAGGAGACGCTGCGCTACGAGGCACCGTCGCCGGTGCAGGGCCGCACAACCACCCGGGACGTCGTCCTGCACGGCATCGAGATTCCGGCCCGGTCGCGGATCCTGCTCCTCACCGCCTCGGCGGGCCGGGACGAACGCAAGTACCCCGACGCCGACCGCTACGACGTCCGGCGCCGCTTCGACAGCCATGTCTCGTTCGGCCACGGTCCGCACTTCTGCCTGGGCGCCGCGCTGGCCCGGATGGAGGGGCGGATCGCGCTGGAGGAGACGCTGCGCCGCTTCCCGAGCTGGGAGGTCGACCGGGACCGCGCGGTGCGCCTGCACACCAGCACCGTGCGCGGCTACGAGAAGCTGCCCGTCATCGTCTGACCGCCGCCTAGCGGGCGGCTGCGGCTTCGGGCTCGGCTGCGGCTTCGGGCGCCGGGCCGGGTGCGGGGGAGTAGGGCGTGACAGCGCGGATCGCGTCGAGCGTCTCCCGCACCCGCTCCGGGCCGAAGGATGCCGGCGGAGTGAAGGCCACCCTGGTCACCAGCCCGCCCAGACGTTCGGCCAGCCGGCGGGGAAGCTCCTCGGGCGTGGTCACCAGGCCAAACGCGTCGACGACCTGGTCGTCGATCAGCCCGGCCATCTCCACCCATCGGTTCTGCTTCGAGAGCACGGTGAGCTCGGTACCGAGGTCACCCCAGCCGTGCAGCTCCATCAACGGCCGGTAGGCCGGCGTCGACCCGTAGAAGGCGATCTGGGAGCGCATTCTCTGCACGCCCTCGGTTATCTCCTGGTCGGTTCCGGTCGCCACGAAGCCGCCCGCGACGATCTCGAACCCGTCGAGTGTGCGGCCGGTGAGCTGGCGACCCCGCTCCAGCGCCGGAATCGTGTGCTCGCGGATCCACCGTGGGCTGGTGAACCAGTGGCACAGAAATCCGTCCGCCACTTCACCGGCGACCTGGGTCATGGCATCCCCGACCCCGGCGAGGAAAACCGGCGGCGGCCCGAACGGGTGCGGTGGTGACACGAAGGCCGGCGGCATCAGCGTGTGCCGGTAGTACTCACCTTCGAACCTGAGCCCAGTGCCGTCGGCCCAGCACGACCAGATCGCCCGCATAGCCAGGACGAATTCCCGCATCTGCGGCGCGGGCCGCCCCCAGGGCATGGAGAAGCGCCGGGTGATGTGCGCCCGCACCTGCGAGCCGAGGCCAAGCCGCAGCCGCCCGCCGGAAAAGCGGTGCAGATCGTTCGCGGTATAGGCGAGTGACATTGGAGAACGCGCCAGGGCGACCGTGATCGACGTTCCCAGCTCCACCCTGGACGTCGTCTGGGCGGCGAGGGTGAGCGGCAGAAAAGGGTCCTGGTTGACCTCGCCGGCCCAGATTCCGTCATAGCCCGCGTCCTCGGCGGAACCGGCCCGCGCCACGGCGTCCGCCAGCCCACCGAGAGTGCCGTCGACCTTCACTCGCCGCCCCCTTCAACGCCGCCACGACACATCCCGAACCTGCCGCCGGCGCAGGTCAGAGCATCCGGCGGCCCGTCGGTGCCTGGCGGTCGCCCGGAGTCGACGGTGGAGAAAACGTAACAGTCGGCCCAGCCCGGGGCATCCGACCGGCCCAGCGCGCGGGGTTCCTGAACCGGTCACCGACGGCTTCGGTTGCGGTGGCCGTCGACCTGTGGTCGTCGGAGTGGAGATCTCATCGTGGAACGGTGCAGGGCCACGCAACAAAGCCCGTTCCGGGACAACACTTCTTCACTTCCGCGCGGCGTGTCGAGTGTGGCCTCCGCGTTCGGTATGTTGGCGGCTGAACGCGGTGATCGCCGGCTGGGAGCCGGCGATCACCAAGCCCTCATCGTGGAGGTTTCGCATGAAGCGCGCAGGTCTGATCGTCGCGATCCTCGCCCTTGTCGGTGGCGGATTCCTGGTGCGGCGCCAGCGCGGCAGGTAAACGCCTGCCGGCGGGGACTCGCAGCCGGGCCCACCGCTTGATCTCTTCGGCATGACCGGGGCTGCACCTAGACTTCGCCGGGTGCGCCAGCCCGATTCCCCTTCCCCGATGTTCGAAGCGCTCACTCCTGGCCTCGAACAGGCGGTTGTGGATCTCGCGCGGACGCGGATGAGCCTCGACCCGGTACCCCTGGACGGGAGCGCCACACCCACCGAACTGGCGGTACGGGCCGGGCCGACGGTTACCCCGGACGGCATCGGCGGGCCGGCGGCGCTGCGGGTGTTTGACGAGGTTCTGTCCCGGGCCTGCATTTCGGCCGACCATCCACGCAATCTTGCCTTCATCCCCGCCGCGCCGACGCGCGCCTCGATTCTGTTCGATCTGGTGGTCGGCGCCTCGTCCATCTACGGCGGGAGCTGGCTGGAAGGCGCCGGAGCGGTCCACGCCGAGAACGAGGCGCTGCGCTGGCTGTCCGACCTGGTCGGATTTCCGGCGGAGGCGGGCGGCGCGTTCGTGCAGGGCGGCACCATCGGCAACCTCTCGGCGCTGGTCGCCGCGCGGCACACGGCGCGGGCCCGGCGCGCCGCCCGGGGCCTGCCCGCGCCGGCCCGCTGGAGCTTCCTGTGCGGATCCGAGGCGCACTCGTCCCTGCGGCAGGCCGCCGAGGTGATGGACGTCGACCCGGTCTTCGTCGCGGCCGACGGCGACGGACGGCTGACCGGCCAGGCGGTCGCGGCGGCCCTCGGTGCGCTGGGCACCCGGGGCCCGGGCCCGCCGGGCAGCCGGGGCGCAGCCACCGGGACCGGCGGCGACTCCGGGGTGTTCGCCGTCGTCGCCACCGCGGGCAGCACCCAGTTCGGCGTCGTCGACGACATCCGCGGGATCGTCGACGCTGCCCGTCCACACGACCTGTGGGTGCATGTGGACGGCGCCTACGGCCTCGCGGGCGCCGCCGCCCCCTCGACCCGCCATCTCTTCGACGGCGTCGGCGACGCCGACTCGTTCATCGTCGACCCGCACAAATGGCTGTTCGCCCCGTTCGACGCGTGCGCGCTGGTCTACCGCGACCCGGCCGAGGCACGGGCCGCCCACGCCCAACAGGCGGGCTACCTGGAGGTCCTCGACCGCGACAGCCCATGGAACCCGTCCGACTACCAGATCGGGCTCTCCCGGCGGGTACGCGGCCTGCCGTTCTGGTTCTCGCTGGCCACCTACGGCACCCGTGCCTACAGCCGGGCCGTGGAGGGCTGCCTCGCGACCGCCCGGGCGGCGGCGGACCGCATCCGGGAGCTGCCCTATGTGGAGCTGGTGCGCGAGCCGGAGCTTTCGGTCGTCGTGCTGCGTCGGCTGGGATGGTCCGCGGAGGACTACCACCGCTGGACGACGTGGCTGCTCGGCAGCGGGCTGGGCTTCGTCACCCCCACCGTCCACAACGAGGAGACCGTGACCCGATTCGCGATCGTCAATCCCCGCACGACCCCGGACGACATCGACCGGATTCTCGCCACGATGTCCGACGGCCGATGAAGGCCACCGGCCGGTGGCTCCCGCACGTGTGGCAGATCCCGAGCTTCAGGCAGCCGTCTGCCGCCGAACAAGATCTGAGAAATCTGGTCGCCAGTACGACAAAAATCCTCGGATCTTCGGAGGGTAGGCGGGATAACGGGTGAATCCGGGCCGCCAACCAGTCGGGCCGGGCTTCCGGACCGTATGTCCGGAAGCCCGGCCCTGGTTTCTCGCCGGTTATTACCTCAGGCGGTTTTCTGTGCCGTCAGGTCAGTTCCCGACCGTGTACCGCTTGTTGCGGAACCGCGGCTTCTCCACCTCGTCGATGACGGCGAGCGCGAAGTCCTCGAACGAGATTCCGATGTTGCCCTGCGCGTCCACAACCGGGCGGTCGCTGGCGGTGCGGTACGCGTCGCGGCGGCGGCCCGGGCCGAAGTTCCGCGGCGGCGGGGCGATGCTCGACCACTTCACGCTGCCCTTGGCGGCGCGCAGCACGTCGAGCGCGTCGGCCTGGTCCAGAGCTTCCTTGCGCTCGGAGGCGGGGTAGTCCTTCGTGTCGAGAATCCGCTCGCCGTCAGTGTTCTCCAGCAGCCCGCCGCTGGAGACCTGAATGACCGCGGGAGCCTTGTTGCCGAGCTTGCCGGCGACGTCGACGATCGCGCGGGCGGCGTTCGCGTGCTCGGGGCGGGCGGACCCGGTCAGCGCGACGACGACGACGTCCGCGTTCTGCGCCTGCTTCTGAATGACGTCACGGGAGGTGACGTCCCCGGCGACCGCGTTGGCCTGCCGGGAGATTCCGTTCAACGAGTTCTTGTCCTGGTCGACCGCCGTGACCTCGTGGCCGCGCTTGACGGCCTCGGCGACGATGGACTGACCTACCTGACCACCGGCACCGAGTACAACGATCCTTGCCATTCCTGACCTCCGGATTCGGTTACGGAGCCACCGTGGAAAATCGATCCGCTGGATGATGCGCAACAGCGGCATGGTCACGGTTGTTTACCTTGCGCATCGACTATGACACGCTCCGGAGTCGACGCAACTCGAGCCGGTTTAGCGATCGGAACAGGAGATCGGCCCGTGTCGGGTCGCGGAATCCCGATCCGCGGATCCCGTAGATGCCTCTGCGTCCGAGCGGGAAGTGAGGATTTCGGCTGCCAAAACGACCGAAATCCTCACTTATTGTCGGCCGTCAAATGGCCCTGCGTTGCATTTATGCCTATTGGTAGCAATTGCTGGTTCTGTGCGGCGGCGCGGTTTCCGCGGTGGGTCGCCGTGCGGCGGGTTGACACGGAACCCGTGACGGTCTGCCACCGGTTTGACGCCGACCGGTCCGGCGCGTGGTCCAGCGCCTTGGGTCGCTGCTCTGGCAGGGCGACTGAGACTGAAACTGAGACTGGAGCGCGAAACGCCGGGCGGACGTTGATCACGTCCGCCCGGCGGCTGGCCTGTTCCTGGTGCGGTGGAGGTGGGATTTGAACCCACGGAGGGGTTGCCCCCTCACACGCTTTCGAGGCGTGCGCCCTCGGCCACTAGGCGACTCCACCGCGGGTTAGCTTACGCGATGTCGTCCTGGTTCGGTTCACCGGGGTGGGTGAAGCTGCCGGTGCCCTGCCGCCCGGGCCGTCCGCCCGGTTGTGTCTTGTCCGGTCGGTGCTGTCCGGGGCGGCTTCGAACGGCAGCCGCGGCTGGCGTTGCTGCCGGGCAGGACGTTTTGCGCCCCGGGCGGGTGGCCGGGGCTCAGGAGGGCCGGTCCGACCCGTCGCGGGGGCGGCGCTGGGCGCGGCGGCCGTCGAAGAAGGCGGCGAGCTGGTCGGAGCATTCCTGCGCACGGACGCCGGAGATGACCTCGGGGCGGTGGTTCAGCCGCCGGTCGCGGACGACATCCCACAAGGAGCCCACAGCGCCGGCCTTGGGGTCAACCGCGCCGTACACGACGCGGTCGACTCGGGCGAGTACCAGCGCGCCCGCGCACATGGTGCACGGCTCCAGGGTCACGACGAGGGTCGTTCCGCCCAGCCGCCAGGCTCCGAGCTCGGCGGCGGCGTGGCGCAGGGCGATGACCTCGGCGTGCGCGGTGGGGTCGCCGGCGGCCTCGCGGGCGTTGTGCCCGCGGCCGAGGATCCGCCCGTCCGCGGCGACGACGACCGCGCCGACCGGGACGTCCCCGGCCGTCTCGGCCAGCGCCGCCTCGGCCAGCGCGAGCCCCATCAGGTCGTGGTAGACGCCCGGCGCGGACGGCGGCGCCCCGCCGCCCGCAGCCTGGGCCGCCCCGCCCGCAGGCCTTGCCGCCCCTGTCGGGACGTCAGCCACGGGCCTCGTCGAAGATCTCCCCGGCGCCGGCCCGCTCGCTGATGGCGCTGATCACGTCGGCGGGCAGCATGCCCTCCTCGGCGATCAGCTCGAGCAGCGCCTCGGTCGGCGTCCCGAGGTCGGCGAGGAGGTCGAGGTCGCCGACGGGCGACGCCTGGCCGACGGGGGTGTCCTCGTCGGAGTCGTCGTCGCTGTCGAACCCCGCCATGGACGGAAGCGCGTCCGCGAAGAGGCGCTCGGCGTGATCCGAGGTCAACAGGACCCGGCGGTCCGAAAGGAAGACCTTCGGGTCGGGATCCCGCGCGGTGATCCGCACGATGGCGAGGTACTCGTCGTCCTCCTCGACGAACGCGATGACGGTGCCGGAGGAGAGGTCGTGCATGGCGTCGACGAGCGAGTCGAGATCCTCCATGTCGGCGATGTGGAGGTCGTGTGCCGTCCACCGTTCGCCGTGCTGGGCGATCGCTATCCCCTTGGTGCTCACTGGCTGTCCTCACGTCCCTTCCCGCCGGGTCTGGGCGTGCCCTCATGGGGCCCCGCTGGCCTGCCGACCCGGGGTGATGCCGTATCCCTTCTGTGATTCTCACCGCTGGGCGCCCTACTCATCCATCAGGGGCCGCGCCTTCCTACTCATGAGTGCTCATGAGTGCACCGTGACCGCGTGACCGCGGGGCGAACGTGCCTCGCGTGGGCCTCACATGTGCCTCGGTGGACGGGGCTCTACCCACCTCAGGTGATGCCCTTACCTGGGCAAACTCGTGCGAAGGGCACGCGGTTCGCGGTCGCGGACAGGGCGGGGACAGGGCGGGACACGGTGGAAACAGGGGCAGAGCGCAGGGCCCGCATCACGCCCGCGCGGGCGCATGGCACTCTTGAGACGCGATGACGACACCCCTGCCACGCCGGCTCACAGCCCGTACCCAGCTTGCGCTCGCGGCCGAGCGGTTGGCGTCGGGTGCGTCCCGCCGCCTGGGCCGCGGCTCCGGTGAGATGATCGGCGGAAAGATCGCCCTGCGGATCTCCCCGGGCGCGCTGGCCGAGGTCGGCTCCAACCGCCCGACTGCCTGCGTCTCGGCCACCAACGGCAAGACGACCACCACCAGGCTGCTGGCCCGCGCACTGGGAACGCTGGGCCCGGTGAAGTCGAACGGCGGCGGCGCGAACATGGCGCCCGGCGTGATGACCGCGCTGGCCAGGCCGCCGTACGACTCTCCCGCGGCCCTGGAGGTCGATGAGATCTGGCTGCCCAAGGTGGCGCGGGCGATCCTGCCGCGGGTGGTGCTGCTGCTCAACATCTCGCGTGACCAGCTCGACCGGTCCAACGAGACCCGCCGGATCGCCGCGATCTGGCGCGAGCTGGGCGCCGAGCTGCGCGACACGGTCGTGGTGGCGAACGTCGACGACCCGCTGGTGGCCTGGGCGGCGATGACCTGGTCACGCCAGGTGTGGGTGTCGGCCGGCCAGAACTGGACCGCGGACGCGATGGTCTGCCCGCAGTGCGCCAGGCTGCTGCACCGCAACGCCTCCGGCTGGTGGTGTGAGTGTGGCCTGGCCAGGCCTGAGCCGATCGTCTCGGTGGCCGGCCTCGGTGAGCTGATGTGGTTCGGCCGGCGCATCCCCGCCCGTATCGACCTGCCAGGGCGGGTCAACCTCGCGAACGCGGCGATGGCCGCCGCGGCCGCGCGCGAGTTCGGCGTCGAGGTTGAGGACGCGCTCGCCGCGATGCGTGGCATCGGCGACGTCCAGGGCCGCTACCAGGAGGTGCCGCTGGGCCAGGACGGCCATCAGGCCCGCCTGCTGCTGGCGAAGAACCCGGCCGGCTGGGTCGAGATGATGGAGCTGCTGAACTCGGCGCCGCCGCGGCCGGTCGTGATCGACTTCAACTCGCAGACGGCGGACGGGCGTGACCCGTCCTGGATCTGGGATGTGCCCTTCGAGCGGCTCTCCGGCCGCCAGGTGCTCGTCACCGGGGGCCGCAAGGAGGACATGAGCGTGCGCCTGGCCTATGCCGAGGTTCCTCACAGCGTCCATGCCGACGCCGAGGCCGCCGCCGTGGCGGCGAACGACAAGGTGGTGGACGTCGTCGCGAACTACACGGCGTTCCGCGACCTGCTCGTGCGGACCACCCGGTGATCCGCCCCTCGGCGACCCGGATCGCGCTGATCTATCCGGAGCTGCTCGGCACCTACGGCGACGGTGGCAACGCGATCGTGCTGGCCCAGCGGCTGCGCTGGCGTGGGCTGCGGGCGGAGATCGTGGAGGTGCCGGCCGGTGAGGTGGTGCCGGCCGACTGCGACATCTACCTGCTGGGCGGCGGTGAGGACGAGCCGCAGGTGCTGGCCGCCGACGGTATGCGCCGCAACCGCTCGCTGCTGCGCGCCGTGTCCGGCGGCGCGGCGGTGCTGGCCGTCTGCGCGGGCTACCAGGTGATCGGCGCGACCTTCCCGGCGGGCAACGGCCAGATCCACGACGGGGTCAACCTGATCGACGTCGAGACCCGCCGTTCCTTCGAACCACCGGACGTCCCGCCGCCGCCGCGCGCGGTCGGCGACATCGTGGTGGAACCGAGCCCCCAGCTGGGCCTGCCGACGCTCTACGGCTATGAGAACCATGGCGGGCGCACCCGCCCGCTGCCGGGCTTCCGCGGCATCCCGCTCGGCACGGTCCGGGTCGGGGTCGGGGACGGGACACCCGCCCGCACCGATGGTGTCGTCGACGGGAAGGTCATCGGCACCTACCTGCACGGGCCGGTGCTGGCGCAGAACCCGGCCCTGGCCGACCTGCTGCTGACCTGGGTGCACGGCCCGCTGGCGCCGCTGGACGGCCCGCGTGAGGTGGGCATCCTGCGTGACGCCAGAGCTCACGCGCTCGCGGAGGGCTGAGCACACCCGCGCCGGTGGCCGGCGGGCGCGGGGGCGGCGGGGTGGCGTGATGGTCGTCCCGGGCGTCGTCCGGCGCTTGCGGCGTCGTCCTGAGCGGGTCTGCCAGGACGCGCTGCTTCGAATCAGGCGATTTCCGGGCGTGGGGTGTGGTTCGGTTGCATCGTGGCGTCGAATCCCCTTGCCGGATGGTGGGGCAAGAACAAGAGAAACGTGATCATCATTGGCGTCGTGCTGGTGGTCGTCTGGTGGCTGGCCGCGGGACGGGGCCATCCAAAGGTCGAAAAGGCGACCATCCCGGACAGCTATCCCTCGGCCGGCCGGGAACTGCTCGTCCAGGCGCCTTCTGATCCGGGCGACCCGTTGCCGTTGGTAATCATCCTGCACGATGACAATTCGGATGCGAAGACGTTGGAAGAGGGGAGCAAGGTGTCCTCGCTGGCGAATCGCAAGGATCTCGCGCTCGCTTTCCCGGAGGCCGTCGCCGGAACCTGGCGACTGGACGACCCGAAAGGCGCGGACGTGCAGTACCTGAGCGATGTCGTGCGCTATATGGACGAGAAGCGGTCCGACATCGACCTGGACCGGGTGTACCTCTGGGGCATGGGTGAGGGGGCCCGGCTGGCGCTGCTCGCGGCCTGCACCTCGGCCACGCCGATCTACGCCGCGGTCGGCGTGGTGGGGCAGTTCGACACCGAGCCCGGGCCGACCTGCGACAACGTCACCCCGCATGGCCGGTTCGCCGAGACCGAGTGGGACAAGGGCGTCACGGACGCCCTGTGGAAGTTCTCCCGCGACCTGCACCGGACCGTGTGACGACAGTCCGGCTCGACGAGACGGGTGGGACCTCGACGAGACGGGTGCGGCGAGGACGGGTGCGGGGTGCACGGTCGGCCCCGCATCTGACCCCATCGACCCCGCATCGGCCGCCACGTCATGCTCCAGCCGAGTTGCTCTAGTTGCAAAGAACTAGTCACTTAGCTCGGATGTCCGGCGGCGGCCGAGGATGTCGCGGAGCCGCTGGCCAATTCGGGTCTTGCGGATCCGGTGGAGTGTGGATCGGCAGGCCTGCCGGTCAGGCCCCTCGGCTGGCTCCAGTGGCGCCGGAGGCGCTGCCTCCGGCTGTCGGCACCGAGTGCCGATTTCCTGTTCGGGCCCCGACCGTGATCCCGGTAAGGAGTCACGGTCGGGGCCCGCGTGGCCTGTCGGCGTCGCCGGGAGGGGGGTAACGACGTCGACAGGCCACAAGGAGGCCGGGTGGCGGAGGGTCCGCTGGCCGCCGGTCCAATGGGGGGGGGATCGGAACGGCGACCAGCGGAGTCCGAGGCCTTCCGGCCGGATGGACGTCAGATGGGGGGGATCTGACGTCCATCCCACCGGAAGGATCTACGATCTGCGGATCCGGGTGGGTGGTGCGTGTGGTTCTGTTTTGTTTGTGTGGCGGGCGTTGATGCCCGATGGTCGCATTCTGGACGGTTTGCGCCGCATCTACACCGCTTATGCCGAAGTAGAATGATGTCGCAACGGCCTAGGTGCCGGAAGTGTCGAGACGGTCACGCGGCGAGCGCGAGTCGCGTGGCGTCAGGCACTTCCTGGCAGTGCGGGCAACGGGGCGTGCTCGCGGGTCTGCGGAAGGTGAGGCTGCGGTCCGGTGCAGGGGACCACACATCGGATCTGGTGACCGCCGGGCCGGAGTCAATCCCGACCAACGCCGACCCGGCGGCGGGAGCCGGGCGCGACCGGAGGGGGAGATCGCGCGGCGGCTCGTTCCGAGGACAGGGCGATCCGTGCTGCCCCGTCAGTGCGTGCGGCTTATCAGATGAACAGAGGGGAGCCCGGAGCCAGCCGGCAAAGCAAGGCGGGCCGGCCGGTACTCACGGTGCTCAGGCGACGCGGCCGACCATGTACGAGGTGGTGTAGATCGTCTGCAGCTTGACGACATCGCCGCTGTGCGGGGCGACCCACATCTTGCCGTCGCCGGCGTAGATACCGACGTGGTAGATGTTGCCCGGGGTGCCGAAGAAGATCAGGTCGCCGGGGGCCTTGTTGTACTGGGAGATGTGCGTGGTCGCCGCGTACTGCTGGTCCGTCGTGCGGGGCACGCTCTTGCCGAGCTGCTTGTAGACGTACTGCACGAGCCCGGAGCAGTCGAACGAGTTCGGGCCTTCCGCGCCGTAGATGTACGGCTTGCCGGCCTGGAGCGATGCCAGGTAGACGGCCTTCTCGCCGATCGTGTTCGCCCCGACGTTGACGCTGACGACGGGCGTCTCGACCTCGACGGCCGAGCGGACGGCCTGACGGGAGGCCTGCGCCGGCACGGGGGGACGAACCGTCAGGGTGGCGTCGTTCTCGGAGTGGGCGGACTGCAGCGAGTCCGTCCCGTCGAAGATCGCCGTGACGTTGGTGGTCGTCAGGACTCGGGCCGTGTAGGAGGCCTGGCCCCGGTCGTCCGTGGTGAGGTGCAGGAAGGTCGCCCACCCGGTGGGCAGCTTGACCTGGACCTTGATGAGCTGGTCGGCCAGCGGGGCCTTGGTCTGCTCGTCGTAGAGCGAGAAACCGATGTTGACCGGCTCGTTCGCGTTGACGGTGACCTCGGGGTTGGTCACCCGCAGGCCCACATCGACCTTCGAGGAGAGGGTCGGCGCGGAGATGTCGGTGGTGGCGTCGAGCACGGTGGTGGACCCACTGCCGGCCACGGACGCAACCTGGATGGCCCCGTCGACGGCCAGTCGCGAGCCGATCTGCGTCGCGAGGGTCATCGGGGCGGTGTTCGACGCCTCATCAAACGCAGCGTCCGCGTTGGTGTCCGGAGCACATCCGGCGAGCGCGACCCCGGAGACTGCCACAGTCCCGGTGGTGACGGCGGCCACAGCTCGGGCCCTGGCTCTTGCTCGACTCGACGCCGTGGGGGCTGACGGTGCCCGGTGGCGGCCGCGGCCTTCCTGCTGCCGGCGTCTCTCGGTATCAAGCTGCACGCTTTGCGCAGACAACGTTGCGTTCCTTCCCGTACGCCTGCGAGGTGAGCTGTCGGGTTCGGGCTGGGCTGCCCGGTCCGTCGCGCGACCTTCGTGCGATGGACTTCACCCCTAGACCCGCACCACTACTTGGTGCCGGTCGGTGGAGGTGGGTCCCCCGCTCCTGCCCGAGGTGACGACTCGGAGGGGACACCGGGGCCGCGGGCAGGATTCGGCGTTCGGCCCGGTGTTGTCGTGACGTCGCAAGCGAGACTAGTCCACACGGATGGTGTGGGTAAACACTAGTCCCCCCCAACTACACCGAGTGTGCAAAGAAGTGCCCCTTGCGGGAGCGCATCTGCCCAGGTCAGAGGGGGTGCTGAGCTTCACGTCACGTTTTTGGACGGCCACACGAGGATCACGGACAAACACTTTAGGTGACGAGAAGTTCCGAACTGACGACCCGCAACAGACGCCGGAGCGGGCCGTGAAGCACGGCCATGGAGGGGTGCGGCTCGGCACGGACGGCGGCTCCGCGTGGATGGGCCGGCTCCGCGTGGACGGCGGCTCAGAGTGGATGGGCCTGCCCAGGGAAGCGGTTACTCGGCGCGGACGGCCGGCTCAGCGCGGACGACCGCTCCGGCGGCTCAGGAACCCGGAGTTGTGGAGCACCTGCAGCTCGATCGCGAGCTGTGTCACCTCGGGCGGAAGCGTGCGGTAGCTGCTCTGCATGGCCTCGACGGCCGCGCGGGCGTGCTCGGCGAGATCGTCCAGAGCCTGCTGGCGTTGACGCATCCGGGCTCGCTCCTCCTGGAGCGTCCGGACCGTGTCCTCCTGCCACTGCCTGGTGCGAATGATGTGCTCGCCGGCGTCCGCGGCCTGGCGCTCCGCGTCCTCCAGCCGACTGAGCAGCGCGTCCAGAGCCTCCAGGCGGCTGGCGAGCTCAGCCATCAGATCGCCGCGGCCGGGCAGGAGTGAGAGCTCGTGCCGCCTCGGCTGGGGGTGCGTCATGGCTGACTCCAGCCGCGGCCTGCGGTGCGGGCCTGCTGGAGGGGCGTCGTGATCTGGGCGGAAGGCAGCCTGGAGGCGCACCATCGCCCCGTTCTCGACCATCGCCGAAGTTCCGACACGGTTGGTTACGTTAGTCGACGCACGGGATTTGAGGCGTGTGGTCGGCAGGATCCGGCACATAGTCAACGGACGACGGCGTGTGTCGAGGCCACCAGACGGGTGTCGACCAACGGATGCACCCGACTGGATGGATCATCACCGGTTGCCGTGTGATCCAGCGATCGGAGATCTCCGTGTCGACAACGGAGGGTTTCGGATGTGACGGAGCGAAGCGGCGGGCCAGTGACTCGCGCCGTTCTGGCCACTGGATGCCATCCGATGATCGTCACAATAAGTGACGTGACTTGTGGTCTGTGATCGATCACGACGGCCGTCGTGGCCTCGTAGCACGGGCGGGATGCGGGGCGCGATGGCCGGAGTCGCGATCGTGGCTGATGCCCGGTCATCCTCATCATCAGTGTGCAGCTGATCCGTGTGGGTGTGTCGGTGGATCCGGATGGCGCCGTGTGGAGCAAGTATGTGATCCGGTTTTGGACGGTTTTCTAAGAATAGGATCCTGTCGCGCAACAACGTCGATCAAGGTCGGTTAATCGGGTGGACCTGGCCGGGATCGCCGTTGGCGGGCGAGCCCGGGCTGCCCAGTAGAAGTCGCTCGCCCGGATCCACCGCTTCTCGGGATTTTTGCCACCCGCGCCCTGGCGACCACAGCCCTCAGGTCTCGCCCGGCGGCAGTGGCGGCCACGGCGGCAGCTCGAAGCCGCGGTTCGAAGAGCCGAAAATTGCGGCTGTTCTCGCGACCATAATCTTCAGGTCCTGTCCGGCGGTGGTGGCGGGCGCGGTGGCAGCTCGAAGCCGCGGTTCGAAGAGCCGAGGATTGCGGCTGTTCTCGCGACCACAATCCTCAGGTCCTGCCCGGCAGCTACGGCCGCGCTCGCGGTCAGCCCCGTGGCCGAGGAGATCGCCCCCCGAACTGTCACCACCAGCGGCAACCGCCGGATCCCACCGGCGAACCTGCAGCGATCGTCAGAAATCCCCGGCGCGATCCGCGACGGGCTCACAGGGCCACGTTTTCTTCTGCCCCAGATGCTTGCGGCGTGTGTCGGGCAAGGCTGATCAGTTTGGCCGACGGCCGCGCGGTAAACAGCCAGAGCGGTTCGCCCGGATCTCTCGGCATTGCTGTGCCCGGCAGCCGCGGCCCCGCGCCACGGCGGCCCGCAGCTGTCGGGTGACCCACTCGATGCTGCTCTTCCCGACAGGGAAAGAGATCGGCCCGCCGCTCGGCGGTAAGGCTTTCGTCGGTCGGTCCGCCGGCCCGTTGCGGCAGTTCGGTGCGGCGGTTCGGCGCGCGGCTTCGCACCGGCGCGGACGGAAGACCCGTCCCGGTGGATTGTCCGTGCTGCGATGGTCGGTGTCGGATCCGATCAGCGGCACCGGCCGCGGCGGTCGGGTTCTTGGGCGGGCGATGAGATGGTCGGGTTGGGGGGAAGTGCCGTCGGGCGGGAGATCGGCGGGAGGGAACCGGACGGGCGCCGCGTGTGGCCGTGCTGTCGACCTGCCCCGTGGTCGCCGCCGGCGGATGGGCCAGGCCGCGCGCCTCCGGTGGCCGTACGGCCACCGTCGTCGTGTCGCAGGGTAATCGTGGCTTGCGGCTCGATGATCGAGACCGGTGACGCTGCGCGCCGGTTCGACCGACCCGGCGGTCGACGACGTTCCGGCGGAGCCGGCGCGGCCAGCGGGGCCGTGCCGGCGAACCCGACCGGGGGCACGGCGCGGCGGCGGGGCTGCCCCGACGGGTGGGCCCGACCGAGCCCGTCCAGACCCGTCCAGGGCTGGCCAGGGTCTGTGGGCCACCGGCGATCAAACGATCGTTCTGCCCGTAGGGTGACCGCATGGCTGCCGTGGCGGACGACGCATCGGACACCCCGAACGAGGCTGACACGGTCGACGAAGCCGCTTCGGCCCCTGAAGCCGCTTCGGTCTCTGAAACCGCCTCGGTCACCGAGGCCGCCGCGGTTACTGGAACCGCCACGGTGGCGCTGGACGCGCCGATCACAGCTGTTGTCGTCTACCCCACCGCCGCCAGGGTGACCCGTCGAGGCCCACTCGATCTTTCCGCGCTGCCGGGGGGTGTGACCCGGGTCGAGGCGGTCGTGGGCGGCCTGCCCATCGGCCTCGACGAGAACTCGGTGCGGGTAGGCGGGACGGGCCCGGCCCGGGTACTGGGTGTGCGGGTGGTGTCCCAGGCGCGGGCGACAACGGATGCCGGTGCCCTGGCAGACCTGCGTGCCCGTCAGGACGAGCTGCGCGCGCTGCTGGCCGAGATCGGCGACGAGGACGAGACCGAGCGGGCCCGCCGCACCTTCCTCGACGTCGCCGCGCGGGTGGGGGCGGGCGCGCTGGCCCGCGGCTGGGCCGCCGGCAGCGGACGTCCGGCCGGCCCAGGGGACGTCGACGCCGCCGGCCAGCTGGTCTCCGTCGGCGATGCGTTCGCGGCACAGATCGCCGGTGTGCACGCGCGTCGGCGGGAGCTGGCCAGGCGGCGCGAGGAGGCGGAGAAGGAACTGACGATGATCGGCCGGTTGATCGAGTCCCGCGGGGCGAAGCCGGTGCCCGACACCCGCGCGGTCCTCGTCGATCTGGAACTGCCCGCCGATCTGGAGCTGCCCGCGGACAGCGACACCGCCGCCGAGATGGAGGTCTCCTACCTGGTCGGGTCGGCCTCGTGGGTGTCCGGCTACGACGCGCGGCTGGAAGGTGAGCGGGTGACGCTGACCTGGTTCGCGATGATCAGCCAGCGTACGGGTGAGGACTGGCCCGCGACCGATCTTCGACTGTCGACCGCCCGTCCCGCCAGCGGATTCAGGCTTCCCGAACTGGACCCGCAGTTCGTCGACGTCCGGCGTGCGCCGGAGTCCGTGCACATCCGGGGGGCGCTCGCGGCGCCGGGCGGGGGCCCGGTGCTGGTCGGCGGCATGCCCACCGAGGCGGGCGCCGCGATGCCACTCGCCGCGGCGCCTCGGCGGGCGCCCGTACCGGCGCCGCCGATGGCCGCCGCCACGGCGGTGCTGGAGTCGGCGGGCGCGGCGTCCACCTACCGTCCCCCGCGCCCGGTGGCCGTGCCCGCCGACGGCGACCCGCATCGTGCGACGGTGGCCGTGATCGAGCTCGACGCGGTTCTCGACCACCTGACCGTCCCGAAGCTGGCCGCGGAGGCCCATCTGCGGGCGGCGGTCGTGAACACCTCCGCGCACACGCTCCCGGCCGGGCGGGTGTCGGTCTTCCACGAGCGGGAGTTCGTCGGCACCAGCAGGCTGGACCTCATCCCGCCCGGCGGCGAGCTGGAGCTGCAGCTCGGGGTGGACGACAGAGTGAAGGTCGAGCGCAGGCTGGCTCGCCGGAGCACCGGCCGGCGCATGGTCGGCAACGTCCGCCGGACGGACGTCGCCTACACCATCCTGGTGACCAACTACGCGTCCATGCGGGCCCGGGTGACGGTCCGCGATCAGGTGCCGGTGCCGCGGCACGAGAGCATCACCGTGCGGGACGTGTCAGCCGAGCCGGCGGCGGCCGAGCACACCGAGCTGGGGCTGCTGACCTGGAACCTGGAGCTTGATCCGGGCGCGAGCCGGGAGATCCGGCTCTCCTACCGCCTTGAGCATCCCCGCGGGGCGGAGATCACCGGCTGGGGCGACTGACCGGTCGCCCGGGGCGGCTGACCGCTCGTCCGAGGAGTCTGACCGGCGGTTCGGGAGGGCTGGCCGGCGGTTCGGGACGACTGGCCGGCGGTTCGGGGTGACTGGCTGGCCGTGAGGCCCCGTGTCCACCCGCCCTCCTCGATCTCCGCGGTGCCGTCGATCACCGCCCAGTCGATCACGGAGCTGGCCGGGACGACCACGGGGCTGCCCATCCGGATGTGGACCAGGGCCGGGTGCGCGCCGTCGTTGAGGCTGCGGCCGTGGATCGTCCGCGGATCCGGCCAGGTCGACACGATGGCCCACAACGCCTCGACCCCGCCGGGCACGGGAAGCTGGTGCCTGATGATCAGATGGCCGAGTGGTGGGAGCTCCCCGTGGGTCAGGCGTCGGCGGGCGTGGCCGAGTCGCGAACGGGCGACGGTGATCGCCTCGTTCAGGGTGGCCGGTGCGACGCTGCCAAGCATGTACTGAACAGTAGCTGACTCCATCCGGTCCGTAGGCATCCTCCGGCGTTGATCGGGGAAGAACCAGCATTTCCGGCGAAGCTGGGTGCGCATGGTGTTCGTCCGGTGTGAATGCGTGCGGGGGGCGGCCGGCGTAGCTTGGACGTACGGGAGGCGGTCATGGCTCACCAGGATGAGGCGGCCAGCACCAGCACCGGTGTGGGAGTCGGCACCGGCAGTGGCGGTACCGCCGGTGGTGCGGATGTTTCGACGCTCTCGGGCCTGGTGCATGAGACGCACCGTGATGCGGCTGATCTTTTCGAGCTGGCCAGGCAGGAGCTCGCGAAGAACACCGGCAGCCCGCAGAGCCCGTCGGCGGATCCACGGCTGGCCCTGCATGCGATCGACGCCGCCGTCGCCGCGTTCAGCGCGCACCTGAGCGTCATGGAGGGCGTCGTGTACCCGACAGCTGCCACGGCGGTTCCGGACGGGCCGGCCCGAACCGCTGCGCTGCGCGAGACCGCCCGCGAGGCGGCCGGCATGATGCGCGGGATAGAGCAGTATGTGCAGGGCGACCGGTACCAGCCCGGCAGCGGGGTGTCCGAGCTCCGCGCCGACCTGGTGGAGCTCGGGCAGGCGCACGCCCGGGCGGAGGAACGGCTGCTGAGTGATCTCGAAGAGCGGCTGGCCGGTCCACAGCTGATGCGGCTGCGTGAGGACGTCCAGCAGGCGATGCGGCGCGCACCGACCCGCCCGCACCCGCACCTTGGGCATCGGGCGGGCCTGGCGAGCCGTCTCGCCGCCCGGCTGGCCGGCCACTGGGACCATCTGCTGGACACGATGGACGCCCGGGCGGTGGCAGGCCGTCCGGTCCGCGCGCCGGCACCGGCCGGTCTGTGGGGCTGGTACCTGCTGGGGCGCCCGACCAGTGACCAGCTGGGGTGCCCGACCAGTGACCAGGCGCACCCGGGCACCGGAACTTCCGGAGATTGAGGCCGTAAGCACACGTTCCGCCGCGCGGCCGGCGCTACCTTCTCCTTGTCAGCTGCTACAACGATTACTTGCTACCTGTCAGTATTTGTTGGTGCCCGCCGATCAGCGTGGCGTCGCCCCCGCCTGGAGAGAAGTGACGGCAAGCGAGATCCCTGCCATGCGGCCATCCGCGGCCGAGGGTGAGGCGGCACGCCTGGCGGGCGTGAGCTGGCCACTGCTGCTCGTCGAGGACGACGACGGCGACGCGTTCCTGGTGTCGGCCCTGCTCGAGGAGGTCTCCGCCCCCGTCGAGGTCACCCGGGTGCGGACGGTCGCGGAGGCCGTTCTACGAACCCAGAGCACCGCCTGCGTCCTGCTGGACCTCGGCCTGCCCGACAGCGAGGGCCTGTCCGCGCTGGACAGGCTGTTGTCGATCGACGGCGGGGCGCCCGTCGTCGTGCTGACCGGTCTGGTGGACGAGCACCGGGGGGCCGAGGCCGTCGCCGCGGGCGCGCAGGACTATCTGGTGAAAGGCCAGGTGGACGGGCGGGACCTGGTCCGTGCCGTGCGCTACGCGATCGAGCGTGAGCGGGCCGACACCGCGGCGCGGGCGTTGCGTGAGTCCGAGCTGCGAGCGGACGAGAAGGCCCGGCTGGAGCGCGGTCTGCTGCCCAGGCCGCTGATGGACGACGCGACGCTGGAGCACCGGACCCGCTACCGGCCCGGCCACCGGCAGGCGCTGCTCGGCGGAGACTTCTACGACATGGTCTCCACCAGGGACGGCACCGTCCACGTGCTGCTCGGCGACGTCTGCGGGCATGGCCCGGACGAGGCCGCGCTGGGGGTCAGCCTGCGCATCGCCTGGCGCACCCTGGTGCTGGCCGGCGTCCCCGATGCCGATCGCCTGGGCTTCCTGCAGGAGGTGCTGGTGAGCGAGCGGGAGCACGACGAGATCTTCGCGACGGTCTGCGCCCTGGCGATCGCGCCGGACCGGCGCAGCCTGCGGATGACCCTGGCCGGGCATCCGCCGCCGGCGTTGCTGTCCCCGCGGGTCACCGCTCTGCCGGGCGACGTGGTCGGCCCCGCCCTGGGCATCCTCGACGAGCTGGTGAGCGACGAGGTGACGGTCGAGCTCGGGGAGCAGTGGGCCCTGCTGCTCGCGACGGACGGTCTGCTGGAGGGGCGTGACGGGCCGGGCGGCGAACCACTCGGCTGGGAGGGGGTGCTGCCGGAGGTGGTCGACCTGTGGCCCGAGTCCGGGCCCGACGATCTGCTCGACGCGCTGATCGACCGGGTGGAGGAACGTAACGGCGGCCCGCTGACCGATGACGTGGCGCTGCTGCTGCTCCAGCGGGTGCTGCCCGCGTGAGCGTCGCGGCGATGCGGGGCTGGCGGCTGCGCCGGCGGCTGGGCGCGGTCTACGGCGCGGTGGCCGTCATCCTCCTGCTCTCCGCGGGCATGATCGGCTGGTCGATGGCGCGCCTGGACGACGCCATCCATGTCCGCAGCGACATCCTCGCCCCGGTGCAGGTCGGCACCGTCCGGCTGATCTCGAGCCTGGTCGACCAGGAGACCGGCGTCCGCGGCTACGTGCTGGAGGGCGACGACCAGTATCTCGATCCGTACACGCAGGGGCGCGAGACCGAGAACGAGCTGCGTGCCAGCCTCGCGGCCAGGGTGGCCAGCCGCCCGGACCTGCAGCGTGGGCTTGCAACGCTGGAGCAGCGCGTCAACGAGTGGCACAACGACTACGCCGACCCGGCGATAGCCGCGGTGCGCGCCGGTGGCGTCGACGCCGCGAACCGTCTCGACCCCACGGTCGGGAAGGTCCGGTTCGACGCGGTGCGGGCCGCCGGCACCGCGCTGGACGACGCGGTGCGGGCCGCGGCGCTGCAGGCCCGGGACAACCTGAGCGATGCGGTGCGCACGCTGGTGATCTCGCTTGTGGTCGCGGCGGTGGCGCTCATCGTGTTGCTGACGCTCATCTTCCGTGCGCTGCGGGTGTGGGTGACCCGGCCGCTGGAGACCGTCGGGGCAGATGTGCGCCAGGTCGCCGCCGGCAGCCTGGAGCACCAGATCGGGTCCACCGGCCCACCCGACATCGAGTCGCTGGCCCGCGACGTCGAGCTGATGCGGCTCCAGCTCCTCGGCGAGCTGGAGACGGCGCGGGAGGCACGGGCCTCCGTCGAGGCGCAGGCGGAGATCCTGCGCCGTTCCAACCGTGACCTGGAGCAGTTCGCCTACGTCGCGTCGCATGACCTGCAGGAGCCGCTGCGCAAGGTGGCGAGCTTCTGCCAGCTGCTGTCCCGCCGTTACGGCGACCAGTTCGACGAGCGCGGGAGCCAGTACATCCACTTCGCGGTGGACGGTGCCAAGCGCATGCAGCAGCTCATCAACGACCTGCTCGCGTTCTCCCGGGTCGGCCGCAGCACCGAGAGCTTCGTGGACGTCGATCTCACCGACGTCGTCGAGCGGGCCCGGGTGACCCTGTCGATCGCGCTGGAGGGCAGTGGCGGGGAGGTGACCGCGGCCGGACTTCCGACGGTTCCCGGCGACCCCGTCCTGCTCACCCAGCTGTTCCAGAACCTGATCGGGAACGCGTTGAAGTTCCATGGCGAGCAGCCCCCGCGGGTGCGGATCGGGGCGGTGGAGCGCCCGGACGAGTGGGAGCTGTTCTGCGCCGACAACGGCATCGGCATCGAGCCCGAGTACGCGGAGAAGATCTTCGTCATCTTCCAGCGCCTGCACGCGCGGGACGCGTACGAGGGAACCGGGATCGGCCTCGCGCTGTGCCGCAAGATCGTGGAGTTCCACGGAGGGCTGATCTGGCTGGACAATACGGTGGAGTCCGGCACCACCTTCCGCTGGACGTTGCCGAAGCGCCGCGCCGTGGTGTTGCCCACCGATCTGGTCCCGCACGGTAACTCGACGGAGCCGTCGCCCCCGGCGCTCCTCCCGCAGTCCTCGCCACCCGCGCGGTCCTCGCCACCCGCGCAGTCCTCGCCGCCCGCTCTGCCGAAACCAGGAGGTCCGTCGTGACCCAGCCCGAGCCTGTCGTCCCGGTCGAGGTCCTGCTGGTCGAGGACGACCCGGGCGATGTGCTGATGACCCGTGAGGCGTTCGAGGACCACAAGCTCAAGAACAACCTCAACGTGGTCAGCGACGGCGTCGAGGCACTGGCCTACCTGCGGGGCGAGGGCGTGTACGCGGGTGCGACGCGGCCCGATCTCATCCTGCTCGACCTGAACCTCCCACGCCGGGACGGCCGGGAGGTGCTGGCGGAGGTCAAGTCCGACGAGCAGCTGCGGCGCATCCCGATTGTCGTGCTCACCACCTCCGAGGCGGAGGAGGACATCCTGCGCAGCTACGACCTGCACGCCAACGCGTACATCACGAAGCCGGTCGACTTCGAGAGGTTCGTGTCGGTGGTCCGCCAGATCGACGACTTCTTCATCACGGTCGCCCGGCTTCCCACTCAGTAGTCGCCTCGTCTGCCTAAAGTCACCGCATGGCTGCTGGGCGCGCAGGAGTGCGACGGGAGATTCTCGCGGACCTGCTTCGTGACCTCGGGCCGGCCAGCCCCACGCTGTGTGCGGGCTGGACCGCGCACGACCTCGCCGCTCACCTGGTCACCCGGGAGCGGGTGCCGTGGGCCGGCCCTGGTCTGGTCGTCGGCGCGCTGCACGGCCTGACGGAACGTGCCGAGCGGGCGACGATGCGTACGCACAACTACCCCGAGCTGGTCGAGATGTTCCGCGCCGGCCCGCCGTGGTGGCACCCGACCCGGTTCTCGCCCCTGGACGACGCGGCCAACCTGGTCGAGTTCTTCGTCCACACCGAGGACCTGCGCCGCGCCGCGCCCGGACGTCTCCCAGCCGTCGCGGACGTCCCGGCCGGTGCGGACGACGCGGCTGTCGATCGGGACGCCATGTGGGCCGCGCTGCGGCTGATCGGGCTCGCCGAGTTCCGGCACAGCGCCGTCGGTGTGATCGCGGAACGGACCGACGCGCCCGGGCGGCTCACCCTGCGCCGCCGGGAGCCGGTCGTCGAGATCGTGGGCCCGCCGGAGGAGCTCCTGCTCTTCGCGTTCGGGCGGTACGCCGCGGCCCAGGTCGAGCTGCGGGGCACGCCCGAGGCCGTCGCGGCCGTCGCGGCACGAGGTGTCACGGCGCGAGGTGCCGCGGCGCCGGCTGGTGCCGGCAACCAGGAGGCCGCCCGCTGAACCTCCTGCCGCGCGGATCGGCGGCAGGAGGAACCAGTGCGGTCGCCCGCTGCTACCAGAGCGAGGCGTAGACGGCTGAGCTCTTGGGATTCTCGTTGGGGTTGATCAGCGACGAGTGCACGTTCCCGGCGCGGGAGTCCTTGAAGTAGGTCTCATAGGCCAGCACATCCGCGTTCGCGCGGAAGGTTTCGTACATCTGCTGGATGTAGACCGGGTTGTCGCCGCCGGCCTGCCCGGACCGGCCCGCCTCGGTGCCCGAACTGGCGACCAGGCCCCATTCGGGGACGGAGAACTGCTTGCCGTGCGCCCGGGCGAACGCGATGGCCGCACACAGCCCCACCGCCTGGTTGCACTGCTTGTCGAAGATCTCCGCGGTGGTGCTGGCGGGCCACTGGTCGTAGGAGTCGATGCCGATGATGTCGACGTAGTCGTCACCCGGGTAGGCGTCCCAGGGGCTGGAGCTGTGCGCGTTCATCGCCCAGTCGAAACGGGCCTGCGGGTCCGTCGAGCGGACCGCGGACACGACCTGGCGGTAGCAGCTGGCCCAGGCGCTCGGATTGCCGCGCACCGACCATTCGAACCAGGTGCCGTTGAACTCCCAGGCCAGCCGGACGATGGTCGCCGGCCGGCCCTTGCTGACCAGCCAGCGGCCGAACTCGGCCCAGTGGCTGTTGTAGGCACCGGACGCGCACGCCGAGATGCTCCCCTGACCGGTGGGGAAGAAGGGCTGGGAGATCACCCACGTGCCGGCGAAGCCGGCGAACTTCTCCGTGCTGCCGCCGACCCACGGATGCGTGATCGTCTCCCAGCTTCCCCTGTCGGCGAAGGTCAGGACGACGTTCACCGCCGATCCGCGCAGTGCCTCCCAGTCGCGCACCGTGGTCAGGTTGTTCGCGTAGACGCCGCTCATGCCACCGGGCACCCTGCCGCCGCCACCACCGGAGGGGGTGTTGGAGCCGGCCGCGCCGAGGGCTGTGCGCGCGGGGGTGGTGGGCGGTGCGGTCGCCGCGGGTGGCGTGGTCGCCGCCGCCGCCGTCGTCGCGACGGGGGAGGGGCTCAGGCTCGGGCTCGGGCTCGGCGACGGGGACGTGTCCTGGCCGTCGCCGGTGTTGACGTCCGGGCGGGCTTCCCGGAGGTCCTTGGGGTCGATGGCCGATGCCTCGACGACGGCTGAGGAATCGCTGTCCCGCTCCGGGGCCAGCGTCCATCCGACCGCCACCGCGACGAATGCCATGATGCTCAGCGAAGCTATCCAGGCGGGATTTCTGACCGGACCGCGCCATCGACGGCGCAATCCGGACGGTTTTCTGCGCGGGCTGGGCTGGCCCTCCGCACGATGTCTCACCGCGGACATCCCTCCGTGCCCGGCCGTGACGTGCCGGGCGGTGTCGTTGTGGACCCCCCGATCCCACCCGCCTACTCCTGAGCGGACGACCCTCCACAGGGCTTGGTCTGACGAAACTCCTTCTGGTCACCCTGACGTGACTAGACAGTTGTGACGGCAGCGTACACGGAGGTGGGTGGCCACGTAGGCGGGGGGAGCTATCCCGCACGGACTGTCGCTCTGCGTGAGCGATGGTTGTTTCGGGCCGCACCTTGTCGTCTGGCCGACACCTTGCGGTGATTCCGGCGTTGATTTAGCGCCCAATTTGTTAATTGAACTTGCTTCGCGGTCGGGTGGTGGTGATGCCGCAACCGGACAGGTGCGGAGGGCCTGGCCCCCACCCGGCGCCGTTTCCGCTGTCGCCGCACATACCCCTGTGGGGTGACGATGCGCATGCGCGTAACGGCGGCGAGCCCCGACCCGGCGACCCCTGGGCTGGCGACCCCTAGGCTGGCGACCGCCGAGTCGCCGAGCCGCCGAGCTCCGGCTCGGCGACTCTGTTCCTCAGATCTTCCTCGGCACCCTGTAGCTGCGGCTCGAAGACTGAGGATTATGGTCGTTTTGGCAACTCCGATCTTCATATCCTGGTCGGCAGCGGCAGCGGCAGCGGCGACAGCCCGCGACTCGGGAGTTCCTGCGGAGATCAGTCCCAGCGCAGCAGGTGCGAGACCGGCCGCGCGGCGAGGACGCGGGCGGCGAGGCCGCCGGCGGCCGCGCAGGCCAGCGGGGTCACCACGAGGCCCAGCAGCACGCCGAGGCCCGGTCCGTTCCCGTACCCCGGGCCCATCCCGATGCTGGCGGAGACGAGATCGCTCAGCACACGGAAGCAGAGCAGGCCGAGCGGGATCCCCACCGCCAGGCCGAGCACGCCGAGCGCCGCGCCGGCGACCGCTCCCTGCCCGACGAGCTGGCGCGGGGTGAGACCGAGCGCCCCGAGAACACCCAGCGCCCGCCCGTTCTCCCGATTGCCGGCGAGCAGGGTGGAGAGCAGGTTCACCAGCGCGACCGCGGCGACCAGGCCGGCGATCGAGAGCATGGCTGTTCGGACCATGGCGAGACCCTCGGTCGAGCTGTCCTGCAGCTCGAGCGGGACGTCGTCACCCACGGCCTCGCTGAGCTGGTCGGCGAGCGCCGCCGGGCTGACCGACGGCCCGGCCGTCAGCCGGAAGACCCTCGCCACGGCGCCCGGTTCGGTGCGGCGCAGCTCCGCCATCGGCAGCAGCAGGATGTCGCCGGTGTCCTCGGTGGTCCGGTACCAGCCGACCACCCGGGCGGTGTGGGTGGCTCCGGCGACCTCGAACGCCACGGTGCTGCCGACTTTCAGGCCGTGGTCGGCGACCAGCCCGTAGCCGACGGCGACCTCGCCCGCGCCGAGCGGAAGCCGCCCGGCGCCGACCTGGTAGGCCGGCGGGCCACCGTCGAAGGCCCGGGCCAGCACGGTCTCGCCGCCGAGGTTCGCCGGGCGGTCGGCCTCGGCGTACCAGCTCGCGACTCCCGGCGCGGACCGCACGACCGAGCCGATCCGCGTTGCCTCGGCACTCTGCGCGGCCTCGGCGCTTTTCGTGCTCTCGGCACTTTGCGCGGCCTCGGCGCTCTGCGCGGGTGCGCTGTCCGAGGCCTGCACGCTCACCGTGACATCCCAGGGGCTGCCGGTCTGGAACGGGTCGGTCGCCGCACTTTCGACGATGCGCAGGAATCCACCGGTCACGATGAGGCCGACGACGGCGACGACGACGGCCAGGGTGCTCAGCCCGGTGCGGGCCGGCCTGGTGGCCAGCGGACCGAGCCCGAGCAGGCTCAGCCGTGCCGGCACCCGGGTCGCCGGCCCCCGCGACCACAGCCTGCCGACCGACGGGCTGTCGCGCAGTGCCTCGGTGACCGGTGCCCGCGCGGCCCGGACGGCAGGGCTGATCGTCGCGATGACCAGCACCAGGCTCAGCACGCCGGCGGTGAGTAGCAGGTCGGCCACCGACCACACCGGTGCGGGCCGGCCGGCGAGCGGCGCCGCGCCGAGATCGAGCAGCGGCGAGACGAGGGAGCCCAGCACCCACCCCGCTGCCGCCGCGGCGAGGCCGAGCACGAGGTGCTCGCCGACGAGGGCGGCGACGATCTCCCGGGGCCGGCAGCCGACCGCGCCCAGCATGGCGATCTCCCGCCGCTGCCGGATGACCCGGATCGTCATCGTCCCGGCGATGACGATCGCGCAGGCGACCAGCAGGAAGACACCGAAGGCGGAGACGAACCGGCCGAAGATCCGGGACGCCACGAGGATGTCGCCGCGGGTGTCCGGCCAGGTGTTGGTCCAGCCGGCCAGGTCGGGATGGTCACGCTGGAGGCGTCCGGCCAGTTCCTCGGGGTCGGTGCCGGGTGCGGCGTCGAGCAGATACCTGGTGGACGACGCCGTCCCCGTCGGGTCGAGCCGGCGCGCACCGGACGAGCTGGCGAACATGCGGATCGGGTCGCAGTCCGGAAAGGCGCAGTCGGTCAGATCGGTCGCGGTGCCGACCACGGTGAACGGGACGTCCGCGCCACCGGAGGTCCGCAGGGTGACCGCCGACCCCGGCACCAGCCCGAGATGGGTGGCGGCGCTTCGCTCGACGACCAGCTCGCCCGGGCCGTCGAGCCACCGGCCCGCGGTCACCTGGGAGGCGCCGACGACCTGGTCGGGATCATCGACCGCCGCCACCTCGGCGGACTCCAGGTCGGCGGGCCCCGATCCGGTGACCAGCTCGCCGTCGACGACCTGCTGCGGCCCGGCCACCGCCCGGACCCCGGGCACACCGGCCAGCGTCGCGGCACCGTCCCGCGCGGCGGCCGTGGCGGCCGTGGCGCTCGGGCTCGCGGTGGCCGCGGTGGCCGCGGTGCTCGGGGTGGCCGCGGTGGGCTCCGCGGGAAGGCCTCGGGCCTGGACGACGACGTCGGGCACGTTCGTCCGTTCGGCCAGGTCGTCGAGCCGGCCCTCGCCGCCGCGGGCCACGCTCACCCCCGCGGTCAGCCCTGTCGCGGCGATGACGAGAACCAGGAGGAGCACAGCCGTCCCGGCACGGCCGCGGCTGCGCAGCCCCGCCATGGTCAGGGCGATGATCGCACTCATCACCAGCTCCCAAGGCCCAGCAGGTCGACGTCGCCGGTGCCGGTGCCGGTGTCCGTGCCGGCCGGTTCCGGGCCTTCGGAGCCGTCGCCCGAGTTGGAGCCGGCCGCCGCAGAGGTGCCGGTGGTAGGCGAGACCCCGGCCATGCCCGGTCGGTCGGTCAGGCCTCGGGGGCGCCGTTCGTCGGTGACCTTCCCGTCGCGGAGGAAGATGATGCGGTCCGCGGTGGCCGCGACCGCGTAGTCGTGGGTCACCATCACGACCGTCCGTCCGCCTGCGTTCTCCGTGCGCAGCAGATCGACGACCGTGCCCGTGGCCTCGCTGTCGAGCGCGCCGGTCGGCTCGTCGGCGAGCAGCACGTCGGGGCGGGTCGCCGCGGCCCGGGCGATCGCCACCCGCTGCTGCTGGCCACCCGACAGCGTGGCCGGCAGCGCCCGGGCGACGTCCGACAGGCCGAGCAGGTCGAGCAGCTCCTGGGCCCGGGCCCGGGTCGCCCGCCGCCCGGTGCCGGCCACCCGCATGCCCAGCTCCACGTTGGCCTGCACGGTCAGGTGGGGGACGAGGTTGTAGGCCTGGAAGACCAGCCCGACCCGGTGCCGGCGGGCGAGGGCGCGCCGGCCCGCCGAGAGCGCGCTGATCTCCTCCCCGGCGAGGCGGACCGACCCGGAGTCGGCCGTGTCCAGCCCGGCGAGCAGGTGCAGCAGGGTCGACTTGCCGCAGCCGCTCGGCCCGACGATCGCCACCCACTCCCCGGGCGCGACGCTCAGGTCCACCCCGCGCAGGGCGACCCGCTGCGCCGGTGCCCGCCCGAACGCCTTCGTCAGCCCGGTCACCTCGATGATCGGCGGTTCCGCGGAACCGCACACCTTCGGCTGCATGATCACAATCTCCCCGAAAGACGTTCCTCGACCAGGTCGAGCCAGCGCAGCTCGGCCTGCAGGTGCAGGACGGAGGCCTCGCGCAGCAGATCGCCGAGGCCGACAGGCAGGTCTGTTCGACTGCCGGTGCCGGTGCCGGTGCCGGTGCCGGTGGCGCCGGTGGTGCTGGCGTCGGTGCTGTTCGCGTTGGCGGACTCGTTCCGCCCGCCGGGGCCGCGGGTCTGGCCGCCCGGGCGTTTTGCCGCCCGCAGGTCGGCCAGCGTGCGCAGGGCCTGGATGCAGCGCATCCGGTGCTCGGCGACGGCCGGGGCGATCGTCCCGTCGGTGATCAGGCCCGCGACCAGCTTCAGCACGATGTCGCTCTTGCCCACGGGCAGCTCGGACGGATCAGCCAGCCAGCCGCGCAGCGCCTTGCGGCCGACCTCGGTGAGATCGTAGATCTTGCGATCGGGCCCGTCCGCGTTGGCCTCGACGTGGTGGACGACCGAACCGTCGCGTTCGAGCCGGGTCAGGGTCACGTAGATCTGGCCGACGTTGACCGGTGGCGCCACGTCACCGAACAGCTCGTCATGGGCTCGTTTGAGCTCGTAGCCATGCGCGGGCCCGCGGTCGAGCAGGGCAAGCATCAGGAACCTCACGAGGCGCCGTGGGACGTCCAGCCGGTCTGCATAACGGTTATGTATAACGGCTAGGTAGCGACTGTCAATGATCAGTCCGTCTGGGTGACCTTCGGTCCGCGTCGGCCGCGGCCGGGCCACCCGGAGGTGATCGAAAGCTGGCCGGGTGGCGCTGGATCGGCGCCTCGGCGGTGCCGGGCCGCCAGGCCACCGCCGCACCGCACCAGCATTTCGTCACAAAAGCGGCAAAAAGGGGCGAAGATTCGCCTGGTGACCCGCAAGAAAGAAGGAATTTGGTCGTCGGGACGACCGAAATCCTTCACTCTTGCGACTCGCCAAACCGGGCTGCCGGGCAGTCGGGCTGACGCGCTACCGGGCGCTCGGAGGTCCGGCCGCGTTCGTCGAGTGCGAACCTCCCCGCCGGCCGGCTAGCGATCTTGGTCGGCGTCGGTCTGTGACAGGCGAAAAGTGGCGACCCATCTGCGCTGCCAGGGGGTCTCGACAGCCCGGGGGTGGTGGTGTTCCCGGGTCCAGACGATGGCGGCGACGGGGTCCAGGCCGGTCAGCACGGCGAGGCAGGCGATGACCGTGCCGGTGCGCCCGACGCCGCCGCCGCACGCGACCTCGACCGCCGCGCCGGCGGGCTGCGCACGTTCGTGCAGCGCGCGGATGTGCCGGATGGCCTCGTCGCGATCACGGGGCAGCCCGAAGTCGGGCCAGTTGATCCACTCATGCGGCCAGGTCAGCCCGTCGTCGTGCCGACGGCGCAGCCGCGGTGAGCCCAGGTAGAGGCCGAAGTCGGGTGATCGTCCGTCCGGGCGGGGGTGGCGCAGGCCGCGCCCGCGGACCCAGGTGCCGTCGGGCAGCTCGATGGCGCCGGTGAGGATGGGAACGCTCGGCATATCAGACCTCAGGGCCGCGGTCGGCCCGGCCGTCGGCCCCGCGGTCGGGTCCGGCGAGCCAGGCGGGATGTTCGTGCAGTGCCCAGGGGAGCGGGACCATCCCGGTGCGCATGCCGACCAGCGCGACCGGGTCGCGCGAGGCCATCCACAGATGGCCGCAGACCCCGACGAACAGGCCGAGGGCGAGTGAGTCGTGAACGAAGGTGGCGCCGGTGCGGTAGGAGACGGGGATGGCGCCGGGGCCGCCGAACTCCATGATCAGGCCGGTGCCCAGCATGACGAGCACGGCACCCGCGACGAACGCCGCGTACAGCTTCTGGCCGGCGTTGAACTTGCCGACCGTCGAGCGGTCCCGGCGGCGTGGGCGGGTCCGCAGCCAGGCCCAGTCGCCGGCGGTGAACCGATCGAGCGCGGCGACGTCCCGGCGGTACGCGGCGGAGACGGCGGCGGCGAGGATCGGCAGCGGCAACGCGAGACCGGCGTACAGGTGGACGGTCGCCACGATCTGCCGGCGGCCTACCAGCGTCGCCAGCGGGCCGAGATACAGCACGGCCGCTGTCGCCAGGCAAATTCCGGTCAGTACGGCGGTGGACCAGTGCGCGGCCCGGCTCGCCCGGCCGAACCGCCGGACCAGAGGCGGTTCGTCAGACAGGCTCATCGTCGCGCCCGTTCGACTTGCCGATCCAGGCGTCGACGTCGTAGCCGCGCTGCTCCCAGTAGCCCGGGGTGACCGCGTCGACCAGCTCGATCTCGCCCAGCCACTTGATCGACTTGTAGCCGTACATCGGTGCCACGTAGAGGCGCACCGGACCGCCGTGGTCGTGGGTGACCGGGCCGCCCAGCATCGTGAGGGCCACCAGGACCTCGGGATGGCGGGCCTGCTCCAGGGTGAGGCTCTCGTCGTAGGCGCCGTCGAACGAGCGGAAGGTGAGCGCGGTGGCCGCGGGCCCGGGGCCGGCGGCGTCGAGCAGCGCCGCGAGGCGCACACCCGTCCAGCGGACGTCGGGGACGCGCCAGCCCGTCACGCACTGGAAGTCTCGTACGAGCTCGGTCTGCGGCAGCCGGGAGAGATCGTCCAGGGTGAGCCGCAGCGGGCGATCGACCAGCCCGTGGACGGTCAGCACATAGTCCGCGGCCGTCCTGGTCGGAACATGGCTGACCACCGAGTAGTAGCGGAAGCCGCTGGACGGGAGCAGGCCGGTCAGCCCGGTCGGGTCGTTCTCGCGTAGCGGGGCGACGAAGCGGTCGGTTCCGCGCTGCACGTCGGCGCCCACGAAGACGCCGAGTGCGCCGAGACCGAGCATGGCGAAGACCACCCGCCGCCCCACCGGAGTTCCCTCGGTCATGAATTCAGTGAACCTTCTCCGTCTCACGGGCGACGCTCCGGGTCCCGTGAGTCCGGGTCGGCGACGGAAAAGGTTCAGTGAACGCCCACCGCCGATCTTCGTGCCGCGGGCCCGGTGCCCCGAGACGAATCTCGGGGCACCGGGCCCGCGGTGTGCCTGCCGGGCTCGTCCGGCTCAGGCCGTGACGTCGCGGCGTTGCAGGCTGACCGACGCGAACACCAGGGCGGCCACCGCGTAGCCGAGCCCGGCGAGCAGCGCCGGGGTGTAGGACGCGTCCGGCACACCGCCACGCCCCACCGCGTCGAAGACGAGACCGGGCAGGACGGACGTCGCGGTGCCCCACGAGTCCTGCACGATGTGCTCGAGCGGGAACATCCAGGCGATGCCGACGACCAGGGCCGCGGTCGTCGAGCGCAGCGCGATGCCCAGCGCCGTGCCCGCGATCGCGAAGAAGGCCGCGGCGAGCAGCGCGTTCAGGTAGGCGGTGGCAACCTCGCCGAGCGCGGTGGCCGTCCACCACTCGCCGGTGTCGATATCGCGGGTGCCGGCCAGCAGCGCCGCGGTGACCAGGCTCAGCGCGAGCGCGAAGAACAGCGTGATCGCGACCGTCCAGAGCATGATGCCGAGGCGCCCGACCAGCCAGCTCAGGCGCCGGGGCTCCTTCAGGAACAGGCTCCGCAGCGTGCCCTGGCCGAACTCGGCGGTCATGCTGACGGTGAAGAGCACGAAGACGAGCAGCCCGATGAACGTCGTGCCGCCCCGGAAGCCCAGGACCAGGCCCTGCGCCGTCTCGAGCTGCGGAATGGAGATCGACAGGCCCGGCGCGCCCGGGCTCGGCGGGGTGAACGTGTCGTCGGCCAGCACGATCGCCAGCACTGTGGACAGCACGGTGAGCAACGTGACGGCGGCCATGGCCAGGGCCACGCCAGGACGCTGCAGCTTGACGAGCTCGGCGCGGTAGGCGCGGATGGTGGCCTGCAGTGCCGCGCTCACTGGGCACCCCCGGCGGTGACCTCGACCAGATCCCGGTAGCGATCCTCCAGACTGGCCTGCCGCCAGGTCATCTCCACCAGAGTGATCCCGTTCGCGTGCGCGGCCCGGTTGACCGCGGCGAGGGCCGGCTCGGGCGCCGGCCGCGCGTCGCCCGCCGGGTCTGTTGCCGCGGCAGGCCTGATCTCGACGAGGACCCGGTCGCCGGCCCGTTCGCAGGGCAGGCCCAGGCCTGCGACCAGGTCCGCCAGCATGCCCAGTGCGTCGGGGCTCTCGGGCCGCAGCTCGACCCGGCTTCCGGTGGAGGCCATGAAGCTGGCGGTCGGGCCCTGGTAGGCGAGCCGGCCCTTCTCCAGCACGATGAGCCAGTCACAGATCTGCTCGATCTCGGCGAGCAGGTGGGACGAGACCAGTACCGTGCGCGCCCGCTGCCGTTCGCCGGGCGGCGCCTCGGCCAGCGATCGCACGAGGTCGCGCATCTGCCGGATGCCGGCGGGGTCCAGGCCGTTCGTCGGCTCGTCGAGCACCAGCAGGTCGGGGTCGGACAGCAGGGCGGCTCCGATGCCGAGCCGCTGCTTCATCCCGAGCGAGTAGGTGCGGTAGGCGTCGTCGGCCCGCCCCGCCAGCCCGACCTGGTCGAGGACGTCGTCGGCGATGGCCGGGTCCTGCCCGGCGAGGACGGCCAGCGAGTGCAGGTTGCGCCGCCCGGACAGCCCCGGGTACAGCGCGGGGCCCTCGATCAGCGCCCCGCACCGCGGGAGGAAGTCCTCGGGCGCCCGCAGCGGCTCGCCCAGCACGGTGCCGCCACCCGCGGTCGGCCGGACGAGGCCGAGCAGCATGCGCAGCGTGGTTGTCTTGCCCGCCCCGTTGGGGCCGACGAACCCGGCGACGACCCCGGCCGGAACGGTGATGTCGAGATTCTGGACGACGGTGCGGCGGCCGTACCGTTTCGTCAGTCCGCGGACGTCGATCGCCGGTGGGCCGGTCACCGGCCCGGTCCGGATGGTGGTGGCTGCTGTCATGGTGCCCAGCCTGATCGTCACCGGCTGTCACGTCGTCCGTCGACGATCGTCATCGATCTGCGCAAAGCGGCGGGCTGGTACCTACGCTTGCGGGAGTAGTCGCCGGGCGCCTGAGGATGGCGGCCCTGTGCGGCTTCAGCCCGCGAGCCCGGCCTGGTTGGCGAGGACGGCGAGCTGGGCGCGGTCACGGGCAGCGAGCTTGATCATCACCCTGCTGACGTGGGTTCGCGCGGTCGCCGGGCTAATGACGAGGTGGGCCGCGATCTCGTCGTTGGACAGGCCCATGCCCACCAGGCCCATGACCTCGCGTTCCCGGCTGGTGAGGCCGCTGAGATCCACCGCCGCCGGGGCACTGGGCCGCCGGGCGAACGTCTCGATGACCCTGCGGGTGACGGTGGGGGACAGCAGCGACTCGCCGGCGGCCACCACCCGGATGGCCCGCAGCAGGTCCGCGGGCTCGGCGTCCTTCAGGACGAAGCCGGAGGCACCGTTGCGCAGCGCCTCGAAGACGTACTCGTCCAGCTCGAACGTGGTGACCATGACGACCCGGGTGGCTGCCAGGGCCGGGTCGGCGGTGATCTCCCGCAGTGCCGCCAGCCCGTCCAGGCCCGGCATCCGGATGTCGAGCAGGGCGACATCCGGGCTGACCCGGCGAACGAGGTCGAGCGCGGCCAGGCCGTTCTCCGCCTCGCCGACGAGCTCGAGGTCCGCCTCCGTCTCGATCAGGACCTTCAGCCCGAGGCGGATGAGCGGCTGGTCGTCGGCGATCACCACCCGGATCATCCGGCGGTCCCGGCTCGGTCGGCCTGTGGTTGCGGTTGCGGTTGCGGCCGAGCCTGCGGCTGCGGTTGCGCGGCTCCCGGCGCGGACCGTGCGGCGATCGGCAGCTCGGTGCGTACGCACCAGCCTCCCGCCCGGCGTGGCCCGGCGGTGAAGGCTCCGCCCAGTTCTGCGACGCGCTCGCGCAACCCCCGAAGGCCGTGTCCGTCTGTGGCCGGAGTCTTCGCCGGGTCCGGCGCATCCGCGGCCCGTGCGGGCGTGTCGACGACCTCGATGCACAGCCGGATGTCGGTGGCGTGCAGCGCGACCCTGACCTCGGCGGCACCGGCATGGCGCAGCACGTTGGTCAGCGACTCCTGCACGATCCGATAGGCGGCGAGATCGACCTCGGCGGGCAGGCCGTCGAGGTCCCCCTCGATGATCAGGTCGACGGCGGTTCCGCAGAGCCGGACCTCGGAGATCAGGCCCGGCAGCCGGCTCAGGCCGGTCTGGGGTGTCCGGGGCGCACCGCGACAGCCGTCCGCCGCGCGGTCGTCTGCCGCCCAGTCGTCCGCCGCCGGGCCGTCCGCCGCCGGGCCGTCCGCCGCCGGGCCGTCCGCCGCCTGGCTGCCCGTCGGGCCGCCCGCCTGGCCGTGTGCCGCGCGGCCGTTCGGCGCCGGGCCACCGTCCGCCGGGTAGCTGCTCGGACCCGCGTGCGCATCCGGCCCGGCGAAGGTGGGCGCGGTGCCGGGATTCGCCTCGCCGTGAGCGGCGGGTGTTCCGTCGGGCGGGTCGAGGCGCAGGCCGGGGGCGCGGCCGTCGCCTGCGCGGGTGATCGCGAGCGTGGCGCGCAGCTCGTTCAGCGCGTCGACGCTGGTGCGGCGGATGGCTTCCAGGGCCACCTGGGCCTGTTCCGGCCGCCGGTCGAGCACGTGCAGCGCGACCGCCGCGTGCAGCGAGATGATCGACAGGCCGTGGCCGACGACGTCATGGACCTCCCGAGCCATCCGCAGGCGCTCCTGTTCGACCCGCCGCCGGGTCTGTTCCTCCTTGGCCCGCGCCGACGCGATCCTGCTCAACCGGAGCAGGGCGCCCAGCATCGCCGGGATGACGGCGACCGCGAGCACCCCGGCACATGCGAAGGCGAGTTCCCATCCACCGCCGCCGTAGCCGCGGAGATGGGCCACCACGGTTGCCGTCAGCAGAACGGCCCCTGCCGCCTTCGCCGCCCGGCCGGCGGTACGGGTCGGTGCCTGCACGCTGAGCGTGAACGCCGCGATGATGACCACGATGACCGCGGGCCCGTGTGGATAGCCGATCGCGATGTAGACGCCTATGACGAGAAGCTCGGCGACGAACAGTGCCAGGGGCTTGTACCTGCGCAGGGGGAACAGGCAGGTCGCCAGGATGATCAGGGCGTAGGCGGTGCTGTCCAGCTCGCGGCCGGGCGGGATCTCATCCTGGGCCGCGTTGCGTGACCCGGCCAGTAGTACCACGCCGAGGATCACGGTGGGCAGGACGTCGGCCAGCACCACCATTGCGACGCGACGGCCCGCCGCGGACGGAATCCGCGCGAGCAGCCGGGCAGGCGGGCAGCTGCGAACATCGCAGCCGCCCGCGTTCTCCTCGATCCCGGCCCACTTCCCGAGGCCCGCCACGAGCTGGCTGACCCTCGGCTGGACCCGACGACTGGTCCGCTGCATCGTTCCGACGGTAACCGGCGGCGGTCCGGGAGGTCATCCGTCCCGAGGCGTAGACCGGGATACCGCAGTGGACGTACCGCGTCCGGCGCAGGGCGGGAGCACGAACGGCCAGCGGTGGCCAGCGGTGGCCAGCGGTGGTCAGCGGTGGTCAGGGGCGGTCAGTGGCGGGCGGGCTCGCGCTGCTCGAAGCGTAGGCGCAGGCCTTCGGGGGTTGCGACAGCATCGGCGAGACGGGTCCCGCGGGGAAAGGACGGCAGGATCACCACCGGCTCGGCGAAGACCGCCGTGTTCGCGGAGGTCATCAGCTCACCCGGCAGCCGCTGGTTCCCCAGCACGATCTCGTCCGGCAGCAGGGCGAGGCGGCCGTCCCGGACCAGGGGGATGCCGATGATCCGGATGGCCAGCGTGCGGTTGCCCAGGTCGATCTCGGTGCCGATGGACAGCCGCTCGTCGCCGCCGTAGGTGATGTCCGTCCACCGCGCCTCGGGTGGGGACATCCTGGCCGGATCGCCGTCGAAGACGGGCCCGCAGGAGTCACCGAAGACCCCCAGATAGCCGCCGAACAGGGACATCAGCGCGTACGCCGGGTCGTCCCACGTGTTGCCGGCGGCATCGCAACCGCGTCGCAACCGTCGCAGCTCGCCGTAGGACGCCGTCGCGCTGACCTCGAGGACGGCGTGGCGCCCGGTGGCCGCGTGCAGCAGGTAGGGGAACCGCGGCGGCCGGACCCGCACCGTCGCGTCCAGCGCTCCGAGACGTCCGCTCAGCCGGCGGTTGGCACGGCGGACCGCGAGCCGCGCGGCCAGCCGGTCGATCGCGGCACCGGCGAGCGTGCCACCGATCACGGCAAGGGAGATGGACGGGGCGGCTGGACGCGGCCTGGCGGCGGACGGCGGCATGGCGGCTCCTCGGGGATCCGTACTGGAGGCCCAGGTGCTCGTGTTCGTCTTGATCAGGTTCACAGCGGGCGCTGTCGACGTCCCTCCAACGAGACAGCACCCAGCTGTGAACCGGATACGAGATGAAACTGAATTACCTGTGCACTCACTGGTACGTCGCGGTGCCGTGTGAAACCTCACGCGAAAGCTTCGGCCCGTCATGCCTCCACCCGGCCAACCCGGGTGGACATACCGGACCGAGGGCCGCCGCCGCTCGGATCAGCCGCAGCCGATGAGGCAGCTTGGGAGCGTCACGGGCGGCAGCCGCAGGTCGAGGCCCGGTGCCTGGGTGTTCCCGGCACGTGGCCGGGCCGTCGTGGCCCTTGGCCGCGTGCTGCTCGGTCGGGTGGTCGTCGCGGACTGTGAGCGCACCGTGGTGGTGTCGGCGCCGTCGGCCGCATCGCTGTCGCCGCCCTCGGACGATGTCTGCCCGGCGGTGCCCTTTCCCGCCGGCCGGGTGCTGGAACTGGGCGTTGTCGTCGGGGTGGCCGGGGTGCGGCTGTCGCCGGCCCCGGTGGGAGCGGCCGGTGCGGCCGAGCGGCAGGGCGTCTCGGAGCTGGCCGCCTCGGAGCTGGCCGCGCCGGATCGGCATTCCTCAGCCACGGCCGAGGAGCCGCCGCCCGAGCCCTTCTGCCCGACCATGAAGGCGGCCGCGAGCGCGATCACTGCCAGCGCCCCGGTAATCAGCTGGGACCTGGGGATCGGTCGCGCGGACCCGCGATGTGTGCTCACTTCGGTCCGTCCGTTTCGTGCGTGGTGGCGGTGAGCACCGGGTGGTCCCGCCGCTCACGCCACGGACACTACGGACATCGGGGAGCAGTTACGACAGGGGGCCGGAGTTTCCCTCGTTCTGCCCTCCGACCGGCGGGCGTGTGCCCGGCTCAGCCGGCGGCGACCGGGGTGGGCTGCTGTGCCTCGCGGGCGGCCCGGCGGGCCGCTGCGGCGGCCTTCTTCTCCGCCTGGCGGGTGGCGAGCGCGTCGAGACCGTTCATGAAGACGCCGATGTCCGCCTGTGCCTTCGCGGCCTCGCCTGACAGCCCCTCCAGGCTGAACAGCTTCCAGTGCCGCAGGATGGGCGCGACCACGTCGTCGTGGTGGATCCGCAGGTCGTAGATGCCGGACTGGGCGATGTAGCGGGCCTTGCGGCCGAAGTCCCGGATGCCGGTGCCGGGCATCTCGAACTTCATCAGCTCGTCCCGGATGATCGGCAGCAGGCGCTCCGGGGCCAGTTCCAGCGCCGCGGCGACCAGGTTCCGATAGAAGATCATGTGGAGGTTCTCGTCCGCGGCGACGCGGCTGAGCAGCTTCTCGGCGAAGGGCTCGCCGGTCACGCGCCCGGTGTTGCGGTGGCTGACCCGGGTCGCCAGCTCCTGGAACGACACGTAGGTCATCGCCTCCAGCGCGGTCTTCGCCCCGGAGTCGTAGCCGCGCTGCATCTGCAGCATCCGGTCGCGCTCCAGCGTCACCGGGTCGACCGCGCGGGTCACCAGCAGATAGTCCCGCATCGCCATCGCGTGGCGGCCCTCTTCGGCGGTCCAGCGGCCGACCCACGTCCCCCACGCGCCGTCCCGCCCGAACGCGACCGCGATCTCGCGGTGATAGCTGGGCAGGTTGTCCTCGGTGAGGAGGTTGACCTCGAAGGCCATCTGGGCCGCCTCGGAGAGCACGGACTGCTCCGGGGCCCACGGCGTCGTGTCGAAGTCACGGCCCTGGCTCCACGGGACGTACTCGTGTGGCATCCACTCCGCGGCGATGCTCAGGTGCCGGTTGACGTTCGCCTCCGCGACCGGCTCAAGTTCGCGCAACAGGTCGATGTCCGTAGGGGATCCCATAGATGAACTCTGACATCGCTCCATGATTCGTGGCCATGGCCGCGCGGAGTGGAATCCGGTCCTAAAACTGTCTCCAGGGAACAGTTTTCGTGGGCTACCTTCCGATCGGTCAGGGGACTTCTGCCTGCACGGGACAACCCGCGGCCCGGGTTGGGGAAACCCGGGCCGGTCCGCCGCGACCGGGACGCCTTCGCGGTGCCCGGGATGCCTTCGCGGTGCCCGGGATGCCTTCGCGGTGCCCGGGGCGGCTTCGCGGTGCCCGGGATGCCTTCGCGGTGCCCGGGGCGGCTTCGCGGTGCCCGAGATGTCTTCGCGGTGCCCGGGGCGGCTAGAACGACTGCGACGACTGGAGCGCCCGGGTCGACCCGGACAGCAGCGCGTCCAGAACGGCCTCGGCCCCGGTTGCCCGGTCCGCGACTATCCAGGGGGCGACCCAGCCGCCAGCCGCCAGGCCGCGGTAGACGGCGGCGCAGCGCTCCTGGAGACCCTCGTCGCGCTCGAACGTGTCCAGCGCGCGGGTGGCGTCGCCGACGGCGCGCTGGCGGGCCGACGCGCGGGCCGTCTCAACCGGGACGTCCAGCAGCACCTGGAGATCCGGCCGCGGCAGGCGCAGGGCGGTCAACTCCAGCTCGGCGATCCACGCCAGGAACTCGGGCCGTTCGTCGGCCGGCAGACGGGCGGCGCCGTACGCGGCGTTGGAAGCCAGGTAGCGGTCGACCAGGAGGACGTCGTGCCCGGCCGCGCGGGCGGCGAGCTCGGGCAGCGCGTTCGCCCGGTCGAGGGCGAACAGGACGGCCGTGGCCCGGGCCGATCCCGCGAGCCCGGCGAGGCGCTCGTCGCCGTCGAGCATCGCCCGCACGGCGGTGCCGAGCGGCCCGGCCTTGTAGCGGGGGAAGGAGAAGGTCGCGGCGGTGCGCCCGGCCGCGGTCAGGGCCTCGACGAGACGGGAGGTGAGAGTGTGCTTTCCCGCGCCGTCGACGCCCTCGATCGCGACGATCATCATGCTGCCGCCCCCGCGCCGGCGAAGGCCCTCCGCTGCTCGATCCTGCTCATAAGGCCGCCAGCCTAGCCCCAGTGGTGTCATCTGGACGCCCGCCTGGTGCGGCACCTCAGGAACGTCCAGGCGGGCGAGACCGGGTGCTTCAGGTCCGCGCCCGTAAGCGCCGCGCCGATCTCAGCCGCCGCGCCGATCTCGGCAGCCGCTCCGGGCGGCCGCTGGCTCCGAGCTGCCGCTGGCACCGGGGGGCGGAGTTCCCCTCAAGAGGGACAAAAGGGGCCCAGATTCGCCTGGCAACCCGCAAGAAAGAAGGATTCTGGTCGTCGGCACGACCAAAATCGTTCACTCTTGCGACCCGCCGACCCGCCGACCCGCCGACCCGGCCCACTCGGTCACCGAGCGGAGGTCCGGCCGCGTCCGTGGAGCGCGAACGTCCAAACTCACTGACCAGATCATCTCTTCGAAGACCGGCTTCGGGCTGCCGCCGGGGCGAGCTGTGCCGGGGCCGGCTGCGTTTCCGTTTCCTCAGGCTGTGCTCCCTCCGGCTGCGCCGCCGTCGGCTGTGCTCTCTCCGGCCGCGTCTCCGCCGGCCGTGTCGTGTCCGCGGTCGTGGTCGCGGTTGCGGTTGCGGTCGGGAGGCGTGAGGCCGTGACCGCCGCGGTCTCCCGGCCCGGCTCGTCCAGCCGGTAGACGCGGCGGGCGTTGCCGACGCCGATCATCTCCGCCAGCCGGGTGGCGTCCTGCTCGGTCCAGTCGCCGTCGGCGATCCCGTCCGCCAGCACGGTCGACAGCGCCCGGCGGAACAGCAGCGAGCCGAGCAGGTAGAGCTCGCCGAGCCCGAACGCGTCGGTGGAGAAGAGGAACCTGCTGAACGGGACCAGCTCGAGCGCCTCGCCCAGCAGCACCGGGGCGCGGCGCCCGAGATTCTGGAGGGCGAGCCCGACGTCCATGTGCACGGTGGGCAGGATCTGGGCCAGGTAGCCGGCCTCGCGGTGGTAGGGGTAGCAGTGCAGGAGCATCACCGGCACCCCGGTCGGTGCGAGCGCCCGCAGCAGGCCGGTGAGCAGCAGCGGGTTGCAGCGGTCGAGGTCGAGATCGGCGTCGCCGTAGCCGACGTGGATCTGGATGGGCAGGCCGGCGTCCACCCCGGTCCAGATCAGGAACGCGTGCAGCAGCGGGTTCGCCAACCGGATGGGTACTCCCCGCCGGATCAGGGCCATCCAGTCCCGGACCGCGGCGGTGACCTCGCGGTCGGTCGGCCGAGCGGCCGGCAGCGCGAGGCCCACCCGGTAGGCGGCGACGGACTTCAGCCCCACCGTCGTCGGGCTCGCCCCGGCGATCCGTTCGCGGATTGTGTCGGCGAAGTGGTTGACGCCGAGCTGACCGGTGACGATGTCGACCGCCAGGGTCTCGGCGAGCCGTTCGAGCCTCAGGATGTCGTGGCCGGTCGCGTCGCAGGCGACGGCGAGCTCACCCGCTGACATCAGCGGTTCCGGCAGGTAGCCGGCGTCGACGCAGAAGGCGCCGATCCCGGCCGCGCGCAGGAACCGCCGGTTGACCTCCTCCACACCGAGCTCCCCGCGGCGCGCCAGATAGTCCTCCGGGCTGCTGCGCGGGGCGAGGTCGAGGACGGGAGCGCACCAGCGCCGCACGGCGAAGCCGACATGACTGTCGAAGAGCGTGGTGCCGGCCGGGGCGGGCTCGTCGGACTCGGTGAGCATGCGCTCGAAGTCCGGACGGCTGAGGTCGCGGGTGAGCAGCCCGTGGCAGTGATGGTCCACCAGGGAGAGGTTCTCCACGAAGGGCAGCACCTCATGATCGTGCCCGGGTTCCGGGGAGGACACACTCCCAGGCTGTGGACAACTTGTGGATGACCGCGGTTCGCCTGGGGATATCCACGCCCGGAGGAGTGGTCTGTCCCTGCTGGCCGGGGGTTTCCGACATCGGCACCTGTGGATGGCTGCCCGCCGGGACGACCGCACGGCGACCGCGCGGCGACCGTGCGGCGACCGCACGGCGGCTGCGGGGCGGTGCGGCGCGGCCGCGGGGGGCGGGTGGCGCGGGTACCGGGGCGGGAACGGTGTGGCTGCGGGGGCGGGCGTCGGCGAGCGTGGGGCGCGCCGAGCCGGAGCGTCACCGATGTTTGACATGTTTCCTGTCGCCTTGTCGGCAGACGCATGCTCGTCGAGCATGGGGTGGCGCGCCTGGACGGCGGGCCCGGGCGGTCGGCGGGCCGTTTCGGGGTCGGTCGGTGGGCGGCGCGGGAACCCCTGTTGTTCCGTAGTTGTGGCATCTTCGCGGGTGAGGGGGTATCCATACCGGGCCGGCGGGGTGGTGCCTCGTTCCAGGCGACGAAATGTATGTCACTAATCTTGGCGCTCGCCGGCCAAACAGTCGAAAATCGACGGACTCCCTCGGTCCGTGCGGGACGTTCCGGGGCACATTCCATGAGGAGCCGCGCGTGCGCAAGGTGCTTGTGGCAAACCGCAGTGAGATCGCGGTCCGGGTGTTCCGAGCCGCGTATGAGCTGGGGCTGCGCACCGTCGCGGTCTACACCCCGGAGGATGTGTCGGCGCTGCACCGGACGAAGGCGTCCGAGGCGTACGAGCTGTGCGAGCCGGGGCATCCCGTACGGGGATATCTGGACATCGACGCGCTGCTGCGGGTCGCGAAGATCGCCGATGCGGACACGCTGCATCCGGGCTATGGGTTCCTGTCGGAGTCGGCGGTGCTCGCGGAGGCCTGCGCGGCGGCCGGTGTCACGTTCGTCGGCCCGCCGCCGGCGGTCCTGCGGTTGACCGGTGACAAGGTGGCGGCGCGCAACGCGGCGATCGCGGCGGGCCTGCCGGTGCTGCGGGCCTCGGAGCCGCTGCCGGACGGCACCGGTTTCGCGGCGGCGGCCGAGGCGGTCGGCTTCCCGCTGTTCGTGAAGGCGTCCGGTGGTGGCGGTGGGCGTGGCCTGCGCCGGGTCGAGCGGCCGGAGGACCTGGCCGACGCGGTGACCAGCGCGTCGCGCGAGGCGGCTGCGGCCTTCGGCGACGGGACGGTGTTCCTGGAGCAGGCCGTGGACCGGCCCCGCCATGTCGAGGTGCAGATCCTCGCCGATGCCTACGGCAACGTGATCCACCTGTTCGAGCGGGACTGCTCCGTGCAGCGCCGGCACCAGAAGGTCGTGGAGATCGCGCCGGCACCGGCGCTGGACTCCGGTGTGCGCGACGCGCTGTGTGACGCGGCGGTGCGGTTCGCCCGGCACGTGGGCTACGTCAACGCCGGCACGGTGGAGTTCCTGGTGGGCGCGGACGGCACGTTCACCTTCATGGAGATGAACCCGCGCATCCAGGTGGAGCACACGGTGACCGAGGAGGTCACCGGGGTCGACATCGTCGGCGCACAGCTGCGGATCGCGGCCGGGGAGAGCCTGGCCGATCTGAACCTGTCGCAGGAGTCCGTCTCGCTGCGGGGGACGGCGATCCAGTGCCGGGTGACCACGGAGGACCCCTCCGACGGATTCCGGCCCGACACCGGAACGATCACCTTCTACCAGTCGCCGGGCGGGCCCGGAGTACGCCTGGACGGTGCCACCTATCCGGGTGCTGAGGTCAGCCCCTACTTTGATTCGCTGCTGGTCAAGCTGACCGCGCGTGGCGCGACGCTGGAGAAGGCGTCGCGGCGGGCGCGCCGTGCCCTGAAGGAGTTCAGGGTGCGCGGAGTACGGACCAACATCGAGTTCCTCACCAGCCTGCTGGCCGATCCCGACTTCCTGGCCGGCGGGGTGACGACGTCCTTCATCGACGAGCGGCCGGGGCTGCTGAGCGCCGCCGATGACAGCGACGCGACCAGCCGCATGCTGGCCCGGCTCGCCGAGAGCACGGTGAACGGCCACGCCCGGCCCGCGGGCGGCGCGCTGACGGACCCGCGCACCATGCTGCCGCCGCTGTCCGCCGACACCCCGGCCTCGGGCTCGCGGCAGCGCCTCGTCGCCCTCGGCCCGGCCGGCTGGGCCGCCGACCTGCGGGCCCGCACCGAGCTCGCGGTCACCGACACCACGCTGCGCGACGCGCACCAGTCGCTGCTGGCGACCCGGCTGCGCAGCTTCGACATCCTGGCCGCCGCCCCGGTGTTCGCCGAGGCGACACCGGGCCTGCTGAGCCTGGAGTGCTGGGGCGGGGCCACCTACGACGTGGCGCTGCGTTTCCTGTCCGAGGACCCGTGGGAGCGGCTCGCCGCCCTGCGCGCGGCGGTGCCGAACATCTGCCTGCAGATGCTGCTGCGCGGCCGCAACGCCGTCGGCTACACCCCCTACCCCGACGACGTCGTCCGCGCGTTCGTCGCCGAGGCCGCCGCGACCGGCCTCGACATCTTCCGGATCTTCGACGCGCTCAACGACATCGAGCAGATGCGCCCCGCGATCGAGGCCGTCCTGGAGACCGGCACGGCGATCGCCGAAGGCACCCTGTGCTACACCGGCGACCTCACCAACCCGGGTGAGCGGATCTACACCCTCGACTACTACCTGCGCCTCGCCGAGCAGCTCGTCGACGCCGGCGTGCACCTGCTCGCGATCAAGGACATGGCCGGCCTGCTGCGCCCCGCCGCCGCCCACCAGCTCGTCACCGCGCTGCGGGAACGGTTCGACCTGCCCGTCCACCTGCACACCCACGACACCGCCGGCGGGCAGCTCGCGACCCTGCTGGCCGCGTCCGCGGCCGGGGTCGACGCGGTCGACGCCGCCGCCGCGCCGATGTCCGGCGGTACCAGCCAGCCGAACCTGTCCGCGCTCGTCGCCGCCACCGACCACACCGACCGCGCCACCGGCATCCCCCTGCCCGCCCTGTCCGCGATGGAGGCGTACTGGGAGGCGGTCCGTGACCTGTATGTGCCGTTCGAGGCCGGGCTGCGTGCCCCGACCGGTGCGGTCTACCGGCACGAGATCCCCGGCGGGCAGCTGACGAACCTGCGCCAGCAGGCCATCTCGCTGGGCCTCGGCGACCGCTGGACGGAGGTCACCGAGTGCTACGCCGTCGCCAACGAGCTGCTCGGCAAGCCCATCAAGGTCACCCCCACCTCCAAGGTCGTCGGCGACCTCGCCCTCTACATCGCCGGCGGCTCCGTCGACGTCGACCGGCTGCGTGACCACCCCGAGGAGTACGACCTGCCCGCGAGCGTCCTCGGCTACCTCGCCGGGGAGCTGGGCACCCCGCCCGCCGGGTTCGCCGAGCCGTTCCGCGAGCGGGCACTGGCCGGGCGCCACCCCGAACCACCGGCCGCCGCCCTCGCCCCCGACGACGCCGCCGCCATCGCCGACCCCGGCGCCACCCGGCGCGCGGCTCTGTCCCGGCTGCTGTTCCCCGGCCCGTGGAAGGACTACACCCAGGCCGTCGCCGCCTACGGTGACTCCTCCGTCATCCCCACCGAGGCGTTCCTGTTCGGCCTGCAGCCCGGCCGCCCCGCCCACGTCTTCCTCGAACCCGGCGTCGAGATCATCGTCGAGCTCGAGACCATCGGGGAGCCCGACGACGCCGGCATGCGCACCCTCTACCTGCGCGTCAACGGCCAGCCCCGGCCCGTCCGGGTCCGGGACAAGTCCATCACCACCACCGCCGCGGCCGCCCGGCGCACCGACCCAGGCAACCCCGGCCACGTCGGCGCCGGCCTGCCCGGCATCGTCACCTTCGCCGTCGCCGTCGGCGACACCGTCGAGAAGGGCCAGAAGCTCGCCGTCATCGAGGCCATGAAGATGGAGGCCGCCGTGACCAGCCCCGCCGCCGGCACCGTCACCGAGCTTGTCCGCACCAGCGGCGAGTCCGTCGAGGTCGGCGACCTGCTGCTGGTACTGGGCTCCTGAGCTCCTGAGCTACTGACACGCGCGGACGCCTGCTCGCGGGGCCATATCGGCAATTCACCTCAACAGCAGCAAAAAGGCTTGGCGAGCCGCAAGAAGTGAGGATTTTGGTCGTTGGATCGACCAAAATCCTTCACTCTTGCGACTCGCCAAACCGGGCTGCCGGCCGCCCGGCCGCCCGGAGGTCCCGGCCGCGTTCGTGGAGCGGTCAGGCGGTTCCGCCGTGCCGGGCGCGGGCGCGGCGGCGCAGCCGGGACGGATGGAACACCCAGGCGCGCAGGAGCAGGAACCGGATCACGGTCGACGCCAGGTTCGCGAGCACCAGCACGCTCAGCTCGAGGAGCCGGCCGGGGTCGTCGCTGACGGCGTGCAGGGCGGCCAGCGAGCCACTGGTCAGCGCGAGGCCGATCGCGAAGACGAACAGGCCCTGCAGGTGGTGGCGGCCCGCGTCGTCACGGCCGCTGACGCCGAAGGTGAGCCGGCGGTTCGCCGCCGTGTTCGCGATCGCCGTCACCAGCAACGCGATGAGGTTCGCCGCCTGGGCGCCGGTGGCGCCGTGCAGCAGCAGGAACAGCAGCAGGTAGGCCAGCGTGCTGGCGACCCCCACGCCGGTGAAGCGCACCAGCTGCCGGGTCAGCCCCGCCGGGACCCCGGGCACCGGCCCGCCCGCACCGCGTGTTCCGGCGCCGCGCGTTCCCACGGCGCCGGCCGCGGCCGTGGCCGCCCCCGCCCCGGCGCCCGCTCCCGGGCCCAGGCTGGCCCCGTTTCCCGCAACCATCGAGGCTCCGTTCAGTGGTGCGCGCCCGAACTCGCGGCGCAGCTCGGCGATCGGCAGTGCCCCGGTGCCGAGCGCGCGGGCGAGTCGGGAAACGCCCTTCAGGTCGGCTATCGCGGTCGCGACGACGTCCACCCGGCTGTCCGGGTCGTCGACCCAGTCGACCGGCACCTCATGGATGCGCAGCCCGCTGCGCTGCGCGATGACCAGCATCTCGGTGTCGAAGAACCAGCCGCTGTCCTCGACGAGCGGCAGCAGGCTCCCGGCGACGTCCGCGCGGATCGCCTTGAAACCGCACTGGGCGTCGGTGAACCGGACGGCGAGCGTGCCGCGCAGCAGCAGGTTGTAGCAGCGGGAGATCACCTCGCGCTTCGTCCCGCGCACCACCCGGGACGAACGGGCGAGCCGGGTCCCGATCGCGAGATCGGAATGCCCTGAGATCAGCGGGGCGACCAGGGGGAGCAGGGCGGCCAGGTCGGTCGAGAGGTCGACGTCCATGTAGGCCAGGACGGGTGCGGCCGAGATGCCCCAGGCGGCGCGCAGGGCCCGGCCGCGCCCCTTGACGTCGAGGTGGATCACCGAGACCTCGGGGAGCTCGGCCTCCATCGCGTACGCGATCGCGAGCGTCCGGTCCGTGCTGGCATTGTCGGCGACCGTGATCTGGAAAGGGTACGGAAATGTCGTCCGCAGATGTGTGTGCAGTCGGGCTATGCAGGGCGCCAGGTCTTTTTCTTCGTTGTAGACGGGAATGACTACGTCCAGTACCGGGCGATCCGTGAAAAGCCGTTCGCTGCGGGGCCTGGGTACCAGGTCGGTGCCGCCCGTCGGCGTCGCGCGCCGCGCCGGTTCGGTGAAGAAGCCTCGCTGTGTGTCGATCGTCTGTTCTGCGCGGTGGGCTGTTTCCGAGCGGCTCCCCGGTTCCCCGTATCGCGCCGGCATCGCGGCGTCCGTCCTGGTAGCTCTGGTGCGGCCGGTCCAGGCATCCGTGGTCATGCCCTCACTGTCGACGGCCGGGCTGTGCCGGCCGTATGGCAGTGCTGTGCGCTCGCTGTGAGCCCGCTCCGCAACCTTTCAAAAGGGGAACGAAAAGGAAACACGACGCTGATCTTTTTCATCTCGCGGGGCAAGGGGACCCCGGATAGGAGTCGGTCGGGACGCGTGGTGGCCGGATGGTCCACGAGGGAACCATCCGGCCACCTGACAAGCCTTTTCCAGGTCTGCTGGATTAGTCCGGATCAGGTGTTTGAGCTGCCCGAGGAACTCCCCGACGCGGAGGACGTCGCCGAGGTCGAGGCCGACGCGGTCAGGTCGTAGAGCGTGACATTGTCGACGGTGGTGGCGGTGAAGTTCTCCTGCACCCAGGCGGCGATCTCGCTCGATGCCTGGCTGCCACCGCTCTGCCCGCCGAACCCGCCGCCACCGATGAAGTAGTGGATGCGGCCGTCCGCGACGTACTGCTTGAACTGCTCAAGCGTCGGGGACGGGTCGCTGCCGTTGAAGCCGCCGATCGCCATCACCGGGTCGCCGGTGGCGAGCTGGTAGCCGGCCGCGTTGTTCGACCCGACGGACGCGGCCACCCAGGTGTACGACGATGCGTCCTGCTCCAGCAGCGCGAGGATCTCGTCGCTGGGTTCGGTGGCTCCCAACAGGCCACCCATGCCGCCGCCGCCACCCATCCCGCCGACACCGCCGCCGAAGCCGCCGCCCGTGGTGCCGCCGCCGGGGAAGGTGCCCTGGCCCTGGCCACCGCCGTTCTGCCCGGTGCCGCCGGGGAAGCCACCGGTGCCGCCACCGGGGAACGTGCCGGTGCCGCCACCAGGGAAGGTGCCCTGGCCGGTGCCGTTCTGGCCACCGCCGAAAGCGGCGCCACCGCGGCCTCCGCCTCCGCCCATGCCGCCGAATCCGCCGCTCCCGCTCGGCCCGGCCGACGGGATCGAACCGGTGTGCGGCACCGCCGCGGTCGCCATCGAATATCCCAGCGGGCCGAGTAGCGCGGCGACCAGGGCCGCGGTCACGACCGCCAGCCGAGCGGCTCGGGGCAGCCAGCGGAAGACCACGAAGAGCAACGCCGCGGCGAAGCCGATGATCAGCACCGCCCAGCGGATCCACGGATGCCAGTCGGGAGTGCGGTTCAGCAGGACGTAGGACCAGATCGCCGTCAGCGTCAGAGTGCCGGCGAGGGTGGCCGTGGCGAGCGGGTGCTCCCGCCGGCGCCACAGAACCGCGGCGCCCATACCGACGAGCGCGCCGACGGCCGGCGCGAGCGCCACCGTGTAGTAGGCGTGGAAGATGCCCTTCATCTGGCTGAACACGACCATGGTGATCAGCAGCCAGCCGCCCCAGACCACGAACGCCGCGCGGGCCGGATCCGTCCGGGCGGCCCGCCTGGTCACCCACAGGCCCGCGACCAGCAGGACGAGCGCGGTCGGGATCAGCCAGGAGATCTGGGTGCCGATCTCCGAGCCGAACATCCGGCCCCAGCCGGTGGAGCCCCACATGCCGCCACCGCCACCGCCACCGGCGCCACCGCCACCGACGCTTCCGGTCTCGTCCCCGGTGAGGCGGCCCAGGCCGTTGTAGCCGAGGGTGAGCTCAAGAATGCTGTTGTGCTGCGATCCGCCGATGTACGGGCGCGACGACTCCGGGACGAGCTCGACGATCGCGATGAACAGGCCGGCGGGGACGACGAGGCCGAGGGTCCCGGCGCCGACCTGCCAGAGCCGCCGGGTGAAGCGGGTCGGGGCGATGGCCAGGTAGGCGATCGCCAGCACCGGGACGATCAGCAGCGCCTGCAGCATCTTTGTCAGGAAGCCGAAGCTGATGAACACGCCGGCCCATACCAGCCACCGGGTGCTGGCGGTCTCGATGGCGCGCAGGGTCGCGTACACCGAGGCGATCAGCAGGAGCACCAGCAGGGCGTCCGGGTTGTTGAAGCGGAACATCAGCGTCGCGACCGGGGTCAGCGCGAGGACCGCGCCGGCGAGCAGCGCGGCGCCGGCGGGGAATGCCCGGCGCACGGTGAGGTAGAGCAGCCCGACCGAGCCGACGCCCATCAGCGCCTCGGGGACGAGGATGCTCCAGGAGTTCACCCCGAAGATGCGGGCCGACAGCGCCATCACCCACATCGCGGCCGGCGGCTTGTCGACGGTGATGGCGTTCCCCGCATCGGACGACGCGTAGAACATCGCCTTCCAGCTGACCGAGCCGGCCTGGGCCGAAGCCGAGTAGAAGGCGTTCGCCCAGCCCGAGGCGCCCAGATCCCACAGGTAGAGCACGGCCGTCGCCACCAGCAGCCCGAACAGCGCGGGACGCACCCAGCGCGGATCATCCGGACGCCCCCGCACCAGCCGGGAGAGCCGACCGCCGTCCGCCGCGTCCTTACCGGAAGCCCGGCCGGGACCTGAAGCCGGGCCGGGCTGGTCGGCGGGCGTTCCGGCTTCGGTACCGGTACCGGTACCGGCACCGGCACCGCCCCAGCCCCAGCCTGTGTCCGGCGGTGGGGCCTGCCGCACCGGCCGGTGCAGGTCCGGCAGGGTCGCCTCGCTGGACCAGAGGAAGGTGGGCTGCTCCGGCTCCGGGCCCGGGTACAGGCCGTCGCGTCGGGCGGGCGAGGGGCTGGCACCACCCGGGGTGGAGCTGGCGGCGGGCCATGGCCCGGCCCCCACTCCCCCCGGAGGACCGGCCTGGTCGGTCGGTAGTGGCGACGTCGGTGAGCTCGGCATACGTATCAGGCTCGGCCGGGGACCTTTCCGGTCCTTGTGATCGGCCTGTGCGTCACCTGTGAGGGTGGGGGTCCCGGCGGGGAGCGTGGACGATCTCCTTCGCCCGGGCTCGGCGGCCACGCCCCGGCCCGCCGCCCGGATGGGCCGCGCTCGGACGGCCCGGCGCCGCAGTCTCCGTCCCGGCCGACATGTGCGTGGCAACAGGCCCGGCAGCAGGTTCGGCAACGGGCCCGGCGACGGTTTCGGCAAGGGGCCTGGTCGTGCGGGCGGGTTGCGGTGGGACAGCCTGCTCGGCCGCAGGGGAGGACGCCGGTCCGGCCCCTCCGGCCCCTCCGGCCCCGTGCTCGGCGAGGTCGGGCATCCAGCCGGCCGGGTCAGCTTCCTGCCCCGTGGTGAGCGTGAGGTCGGGCCTCGGCCGGTAGCGGGGGCCGGTGGCCGTGCCCACCGGCAGGAGAACCGTGAACACGGTCTGGCCGGGCCGGCTCGCCACCTCGACGCGGCCGTGGTGGGCCTCGACCACGGCGGACACGATCGACAGCCCGAGACCGGTGCTGCCGGCGGCGCGCGAACGTGAGCTGTCACCCCGGGCGAACCGCTCGAAGACCTTGGGAAGCAACTCGGGCGGAATCCCCGGCCCGTCGTCGATCACCTGCAGCACGGCACACCAGACGAGCGGCCCGGGCACACCCGGGGGTGTGAGGCTCCCGGGTGGCGCCGGTCGGGCCTGGGTGGTCAGCCGGGCAGTCACCCGGGTTCCCGGCGGGGTGTGGGTGCGGGCGTTCGCGAGCAGGTTGGTCAGCACCTGGTGCAGGCGTGCGGGGTCACCGGTCGTCGTGACCGGCTCGCTGGGCAGATCGAGCTCGAAGCGGTGCGTGGGCGCGGCGACATGGGCGTCGCTGACGGCGTCCACGACCAGCCTGGACAGGTCGACGGTCTCCCGGACCAGCGGCCGGCCGGAGTCGAGGCGGGCCAGCAGCAGCAGATCGGAGACGAGCGCGGTCATCCGCGCGCTCTCCGACTCGACCCGCCCCATTGCGTAGATGACATCCGGCGGAACCGTGTCCCTGGTGCGCCGGGTCAGCTCGGCGTACCCGCTGATCGCGGCGAGCGGTGTGCGCAGCTCGTGACTGGCGTCGGCGAGGAACTGGCGCATCCGCGTCTCGCTGGCGTGCCGGGCGTCGAACGCGTCCCCGATGTGGCCCAGCATCCGGCCGAGCGCGGCGCCGACCTGCCCGACCTCGGTACGTGGGTCGGTGTCGACGTCCGGCCCGAGGGTCGGAAGGTCGACGGCGCCGCGGTGCAGCGGCAGCTCGGCGACCCGCGCCGCCGTCGCCGCCACCCGGCTCAGCGGGCGCAGCGTCCTGCGGACGATCGCCCCACCCGCGATCGCGGCGGCGAGCACACCGAGCGCCGCGACGGCCGCTCCGATCGCCGCGGTCCTGGTCAGGGTCGCGTCGACGTCGTCCATCGGCAGGCCCGTGACCAGGATCCGGCTTCCGTCTCCAGAGAGGCGGGCCGTCAGTCTGTAGTCGCCGTGGTCGCCGATCGTCAGGGTGTGTGCGTTGCCGTCCAGCGGAACCTGCGCCACCGCGGCGGCGTCCGCGTCCGTCAGGGTGGTCTCGCCAGAGGCGCCGTCGATGACCGCCGCGTTGATCTGCTGGATGAGTGCGTCGACGTTCGGGCTCAGCGCCGTGGGTGGGTTCTCGGGGCCGACGGAGGGCCTGAAAGGCACGGAGTCCTGGAGCTCGATGATCGCGCCGAGAGTGCCCACTGCCTGGCGAGTGTTCAGGAACTCCCCCACCTGGTCGGACGCCGACTGCGTGGCCGTGCTGGTGCTGGCGCCCGGGCGGAGGTTGCCACCGCCGCCGGATCCGGCGACGCCGGGCAGGAAAGCTGGCCGCAGGGACGGATCCACCATGTTCCAGCGGTCACCCGCGTCGTGCAGCCGCTCGTCGAGTTGGTCCACGAGGACCCCGCGCAGCGCGACCAGAGTGACCAGGACGATCACTGCCGACATGACGGCGAGGAGGGCGAGCAGGAGTGCGAGCAGCCGGGTCCGCAGCGACCAGCCGGCCGGGCCGCGCCGCCGCCGCACGCCGACGGGCCCGGCGGCGTGGTGACTTGCGGTGTGGTGGCTCGCCGTGTGGTGGCTGGGGGTGTGATGGCTGAGGGTGGGCGCGCCGGGGATACCGGCGGGGGCTTCCGTCATTGCGGCGGCCGGCTCAGGTCGCCGGGCGGAGCACGTAGCCGGCGCCACGCATGGTGTGGATCATCGGCTGCCGGCCGGCGTCGATCTTCCGTCGCAGGTAGGAGACGTACAGCTCGACGACGTTCGCCTGCCCGCCGAAGTCGTAGTTCCACACCCGGTCGAGGATCTGTGCCTTGCTCAGCACCCGGCGGGGGTTGCGCATGAAGAACCGCAGCAGCTCGAACTCGGTCGCCGTCAGCCGGACCTCCTGGCCCGCGCGGCTGACCTCCCGGCTCTCCTCGTTCATGATGAGGTCGCCGACGACCAGCACCGCGCCGTCGCTGAGCGTGGAGCGGTGCAGCCGGCGCAGTAGGCCGCGCAGCCGGGCCACGAGCTCCTCCAGGCTGAACGGTTTCGTGACGTAGTCGTCGCCACCCGCGGTCAGGCCGGCCACCCTGTCCTCGACCGCGTCGCGCGCGGTGAGGAAGAGGACGGGCACGTCCGGACTCTCCGCGCGCAGTTTGCGGAGCACCTCGAGGCCGTCCATGTCCGGCAGCATGATGTCGAGGACCACCGCGTCGGGGCGGAAATCTCGGGCGACCTTCAGTGCGCCGCGCCCGTCGGGGGCGGTCTGTACTTCCCAGCCTTCGTACCGCAGGGCCATGGACAGCAGCTCCGAGAGGGTGCTCTCATCGTCAACGACAAGGATGCGGGGGCTCGACGGCTGCATGTCGCCAGAATGCGACCGCTTCCTGTGGGATTGCTGAAGATCATCTGTGTACTGGCTGTGTTCCTTCGCTCCTCTGCGGGACGCCGAGCGGCCGGTGCGATCACACATCCGGCACCTAGCATCGTCACAGGCCACTCACAGGTTCACGGCGAACTCTCCTTCCCGACGGCGCGGCACCTGACCCGCCGGGACGAGGAGCACGGACATGAGTCATGTCGGTCCGACCGACCCGCCCGCGTCCCCGCCAGCCGGTGGGCCGCCCTCGCCGTCAGTCGGGGGAGAGGCTCAGCTTCCGGCACTGTTCCAGCCCGCGCAGCTGCCGTTGCCCGTGACGCCACCGTTGCCCGTGACGCCACCAGGGGCCGTGACGCCACCCGCGCCCGCGGCGCCGCCGGTGATCGCGGCGCCGTTGCCGGAGCCGTGGCACACCTCGGGCCAGTGGGCCTGGCCGGCCCCGAACCCGGGCTCGGCGAGCATGGGTGGTTCGAGCCTGGACGGCCCGCCGCCGGTGGTGGGGGCCGCGGCCGGTCCGGTGCCGCCCGCGTCGGCGAAATCCGCGGGGCCGCGCACCTGGGGCCTGGGCCGCACGCTCGTGGCCGGGGCCATCGCGATCGCTCTCGGTGTCGGCGGGGCGGCCGCCGTGAACGCCAGCAGCCTCGGGGACAGCCAGGGCGGCGGTGGCTTCGGCGGCTTCGGTGGTGGCAGGCAGTTCACCAACCAGCTCGGCGGCACCGGCAGCCAGGGTGGCCAGGGCTCGACCGGGCAGGGCTCAACCGGCCAGGGCAGCCAGGGCTCGACCGGGCAGGGTGGCCAGGGCTCGACCGGGCAGGGTGGCCAGTTCCAGGGCCAGTTCCCCAGCCAGGGCGGTCAGTTCTCGGGCCAGGGCCAGGGCTTGGGGCAAGGCCAGCAGCAGGGCGGGACGACCGGTCAGGGCTTGGTTCCCGGCGGCGGTTCGAGTGGATCGAGCGATCCAAGCGGTTCGAGTCAGGCGGATTCCACCGCTGACCGTGGCGGCGGCCCCGTCCCACCCGGTCTGACAGGTCCGCTCGCGCAGCAGGTCACGGTTGTCCCGACATCCGAGCTCACCGAGCGGGGACGCGGTGGCACCGAGACGGGAACGGCGGTCGCGGCCGCCTGATCGGCACCGCCCACTGTCGCAAGGGGGTCACGTTCTCGGGCACCAGCCGTGTTCGCGTGGCTGTTTGTGTGCACCTGGGCGGGCCTAGAGTAGTCCAATGGCCGTTCGTGTGATTCTCGCTGAGGACAATGCCCTGCTCCGGCATGGTCTTGCGACCCTTATCGAGCGGGCGGACGGCCTGGAGCTGGTCGGCACGGCGACCGATCGCCCGTCGCTGGAGCAGGCCGTCCTCGACCATGATCCGGACGTGGTGGTCACCGACATCCGGATGCCGCCGTCCCGGTCGGACGAGGGCATCAAGGTCGCGGGGTGGCTGCGCCGCGAGCGGCCGCAGGTCGGCGTGGTCGTGCTCAGCCAGCACGCCGAGGCCACCTATGCCTTGGCGTTGCTGGAAGGCGGATCGGCTGGTCGCGCCTACCTGCTCAAGGAGCGGGTGGCCGGGGTGGACGACCTGCTGCGGGCCATCCGCGCCGTCGCGGCCGGCGAGTCGGTGATCGACCCGGCCGTGGTCGAGGGGCTCGTCGCCGCGAGCGCGCGCAGGCAGCCCAGCGAGCTGGAAAGGCTGACGCCCCGGGAGCTGGAAGTGCTCAGTCACATGGCGCAGGGCTGGAGCAACGCGGCGATCGCGGCCGCGCTCGTGCTGTCCGAGCGCGCGGTGGAGAAGCACAGCAACTCGATTTTCGCGAAGCTCGGCCTGACCGATGAGCCGGATCTGAACCGGCGGGTCAAGGCGGTTCTGCTCTTTCTGCATTCGGGGAACCACCCGGCCGGCGGGCCGACGGGGAAGGTAGCCACACCGACGTCATGACATGGCTGCACCCTTGGGCGCCGGTGCCCGCTGCGGCGAGACTACGAACATGAGCTCCTCCCCGGCGGTCTCCGTGCTGGTCGTCGACGACCAGCGCCCCTTCAGGCTGGCCGTGCGGGCGGTGCTCCGCCGCGCAGCGGGCTTCGTCCTGGCCGGTGAGGCGGAGACGGGCGAGGACGCCCTGACCGCCGCCGCGCGGCTGCGCCCCGACCTGGTGCTGATGGACGTGAACCTGCCGGGTATCAACGGAGTGGTCGCCGGGTCGCGGATCCAACAGGACGCGCCGGGCACGGTGGTCGTCCTGTGCTCGACATACGTCCGGACGGATCTGCCGGCCGCCGTCGCGGACAGCGGCCTGGACTACCTGTGCAAGGAGGACCTGGCGCCGAGCGTGCTGCGCGACATCTGGCGCCGCCACGGTCCGGACGGCCCGCCGGACACACCCGCACCCGCTCCCGCCCAGATCTGAGACGCGACGGATCCGGGGCACCAGCATGGGCTTGGCGCAGCCGTGCTCACGGAGGCGAACCCCGCCTGCCCGGCCACCCGTCGAGGATCCCGCACCGCCGTGCCGCGCCGCCGCGCCGCACCGGCGAATCCAACCTCGAGCGGGCAAAAGCGGCACGGGGTCGCCTGGCGACCCGCAAGAAAGAAGGATTTCGGTCGTTGGAACGACCAAAATCGTTCACTTTTGCGACTCGCCAAACTGGGCTACCGGGGCTACCCGGCTCTCGGGCTCCTGAAGGTGGAGGTCCGGCCGCGTTCGTGAAATGCGAGCCTGCGGCCGTCCGAAGCTCGGGATCCAGGTCTGGCCGTGCCCGGATCACTCACGGCGCAGCAGGGCGCCGGGGAGCAGCCGCGCGGCCCGTGACGCCGGTGGCGCGGCGAGGACCAGGCCGATCAGGATCACCGCCGGCGGCAGTGCGACGAGCAGGCTGACGGGGACCGCCGGGCTGGTGGCGACGCCGGTGGCGGTGGCGATCTCCCACCAGGCCAGACGTCCGAGCAACAGACCGAGGGGAACAGCGACGGCGACCGCCAGCGCGGTTGTCACGCAGGACGTGACCAGCGGAATCCGGGCGGTCTGGGCCGGTGTGAAACCGAGCGTGCGCAGGATCGCGAGCTCGCGCCGCGCGTGGCGGCAGGTGGTCCCGACCGCGTGGCCGGCCGCGGCGACGGCGAGCGCGGCGAGCACGGTCTGCAGCATCGCGGGCAGCCGGCCCATGCCGCCGAGATTGGCCACCTCGCCGGGGGCCCGCCCGGTGTCGATCTCGTATTCGGTTCCCAGCGTCGCGGCGAAGGTCGCGGGGTCCGTCTCCGGGATGGCCCGGACCAGCGCGCTGCGCATCGGCTGGGTCCGCTGGATGCGGGTCAGCATGTCCGGTGCCACGAGCATGCTCTCGCCGAGGCGTTCGCCGCCCAGGACCGGGCCGACCCCGATGCCGACGACCTGGAGCTGGGCATGTCCACCGGTGTTCGTGGCCACGCTGAGATGGTCCCCGATTCCGAGGCCGAAGTGGCCTGCCGTGCGTGGGCCGAGGGCGACCTGGTTCGTCCGGGTTGGCCGGGCACCTTCGAAGATCGTCCAGCCGACATCCGGGCCGACCTCCGGGCCGGCAGCCGTGCGGGCAGCCGTGCCGGCTGCGGGGCGCGGTTTGGCGGGGAGGGGCTTGGCGGAGAGCGCGTAGACGGTGACGTCCTCGCCGGGGGCGACGTCCCCGCGGCCGATCGCGCCCGGACCGGCGTCGCCGGGGCCGCTGGCCACCTCCGGTTCCGGTGACGGAAGCGCGTGCCCCTGGTCGTCGATCTCGATTGTCGCCGTCGAGACGTCGAGCATGCTGACCGCGGCGACCCGGGGGTCTTCGGCGAGCTGGGCGATGATCTTCGGTCGGGCGTCGGTGACCTCCAGGTCCGCGTTCCGGCCGTAGCGGTGCGGATCGTCGACCAGGCGGTTCATGCTGGTGGCGATGGTGGCGGCGGCGATCAGGGCGGTGATGCCGATCGCCGTGCCGGTGATCGGTGGGCGGCGGGCGGCGACCGGACGGTCCTGTCCCCGGGCGAGCGCGAACGAGGTACCGAGCCACAGCCAGAGTGGGCCCCGCCGGCCCACCACGCCGCGGGTGGTGTGGGTCGCCGACGAGATCGGTCGCCTGATCGACGACGAACGCCTGCCGAGCACGGCACCCACCGGCCGGCCCGAACCCGGACTCGCACTGACGCCGACGCCGACGCCGCCGACGCCGACGCCGACGCCAGTGCCGGTGCCGGTGCCGGTGCCGGCCGAGGGCCGGCCCGGGAACCGCACGGACTGGCCTGGAAACAGCCCCGCTCGGCCCGGAAAGCGGGCGGCTCGGCCGGCCGGCCTCGCCCGGCTGAGCCGGGCGGGCCGGTGACCGGCCCGCACCGCGGTTGTGGCGGCGAGCAGCGCAGTCGCGATGACTCCAGCCGCGGCGGCGAGGCAGGTGAGCGCGGTGTGCCCGGCATAGCCCGGGTGCGGCTCCATACCGGCGAGTGGCCCCAGCGGTTCCAGCCGGCCTGCCAGCAGCGGCCCGGCCGTGGCGACCGTGCCGGCGACGACCGCGGCGGGCAGCGCCGCGATTGTCCGGGCACCGGCCCGCCCCAGCGTGGGCAGGCCGAGCATCGCCTCGATGTGCTGGGTCCCGGCACCGAGGGCGTGATGGCGGTAGAAGGCCTGGCCGCTGGCTGCGAGCCCGGCCACGCCGACGACGGCGGCGAAGACGATCAGCCCGGTGATGAGGACCCGCTGGGTCGCCGCGATTCGGGCGTCTCCGTCCGTCGCCGGCCGAGAGACCTGCAGGGTGGGGAACTCCCGGGCGAGCGGGTCGGTGCTCAGGCTCTGGCCGAGGCGCCGCAGCGCGGCGGTCGCGGCGCCCATGGCCTCGGGCCCGGGTTCCAGCCGCAGCATGACCACGGTCGTCACGGCGTCGAGCTTCTCGGCGAGCGCAGGCGTGACCATCACGGGCATCTGCTGCGCGTTCTCGCCGGCCGTGCGGGTCAGACCCGTGACGACCAGGTTCAGGGTCGGCCCGCCCGGCGTCCCGAACCCGGTGTCGAAACTGATGTAGTCGGACTGAGTGAGCAGGCGCAGGGTGATGGTGTCGCCGACACCGAAACCCCACCACGCGGCCGCACGTTCGTCGAGCAGCACCTCGTCGGGTGACCGTGGGTCGTAGGCGCGCCCCTCGACCACGACCGGCTTGTACAGCTCCCGCGGTCCGCCGGTGTCACCGATCAGGCCGAGATAGGAGACCGACGCCCGGTTCTCGATGCGCCCGACCGCGCCGACGGTCGTCCAAGAGTCGGAGACGCCCGGGACGCCCGCCACCCGATCCGCCAGGCCCGGATCGTGGCGGAGGTAGCTGGTGACCTGTAGATCGGGCACTGCGGAGGCGCGTTCGAGACGATCATGTGCCGTGGCCGTGCGGCGGATCAGCGTGGCCGTGCCCGTGACCATCGCTACGACCAGGCCGAGGAGCACGCCAAGCGCCGTGAGCGCGAGCCAGCGCCGGCGCAGCTCGTCGCGCGCGATCATCCGGACGGCGCCCAGAACGCCTCTCACCTCGGCACCGCGGTGCGTTCCGGTACCAGGGATCACCTCGGAACCGCTGATTCGGGGTGCCCGGCGGAATCTCCGGGTCGCACGGAACCCCCGGGTCGCTCGGAACCCCCGGCTCGCGCGGGATCCGTGGACTGGCCGGGTGCCGTGGACCCGCGGAGATCCGCCGGCTGCCATGATCCGTCGCCGGCGTCGCCCCGGAAGATCGAGACCGGAACCACGCCGTGCACCTGGGTGCCCGCACCGAGCGCGGATTCCCAGCGCAGGGTCCCGCCGATGGCGCCGATCCGGTCCGCCATGTTGGTCATGCCGTGGCCGCGTTCCAGTCGTCGCGGGTCGAACCCGGCGCCGTTGTCCTGCACGCTGAAGGTCAGCGCGCCCTCCCGCTCGGCGAGGACCAGCTCCACCGAGCACTCCGCGGCGTGCTTCGCGGCGTTCTGCAGCGCCTCCAGACAACAGAAGTAGACGGCGGCCTCGATGTCGGCCGGGTACCGGCCGATCTCGTCGGCCCGCACCGTGACCCCGACCGTCGAGCGCTGGCCGGCGGCGCGCAGGGCTTCGGTCAGCCCGGAGGAACGCAGCAGCGGTGGGTAGATGCCGTGGGCGAGGTTGCGGACCTCGGTGATGGTCTCCGCCACCTGCTCGGCCATGGCCGCGAGCAGCTCGTCGGCCGCGGCGACGTCCTCGTTGCGGCGGGCGGCGTTCTCGGCGCTGTCGGCGTCGGTACCGGTACCGGTGGCGCCGTCGGCCCCGTCCGTGCTGTCGGCACTGTCCGCCACCAGGTCACGGACCAGCCGGAGCCCGACGGCCAGCGAGACGAGCTGCTGCTGGGCCCCGTCGTGGAGGTCCCGCTCGATCCGCCGGCGTTCGGCGTCCGCGGTCGCCACCAGGCGCGCCCGTGAGACTCGCAGCTCGTCGTTGGCATGGCGCAGGTCCGCGAGCGCGTCCCGCAGGTTCGCGTCCAGCTGCCGGTTGTGCAGGACGGTGCCGAGCCGGGTGCCGAGCTCGGCGAGCATGCGGTCCTCGGGCTCGGAGAAACGAGGCGCCTCCAGCGGCCTGCGCACCACGATCATGCCGAGCAGGGCTCCGCCGGCCCGCGCCGGGATCACCCGGAGCTGGGCGTGCTCGTGCATTCGGGCGAGCACCGGCACCCACAGGGACAACCAGCCCGGGCCGGCCACCCGGGTACGGGAGAGCGCGACGCGGTCGCTCACCGTGAGTGTGATCGTCGAGCCCACCTCGACGAGGCGGATGTCCTCGCCGTAGCCACCACTCGGACCCGATCGCGCCGCATCCGTGCCCGAAGCGCCGGGAGCGACTGAAGTACTGGGAGTGACTGAAGTACCGGGCGTGCCCGGATCCGTGGCCGGATCGTTGCCGGGCAGTCCGCCGGAGCCCTCGGGAAGCACGACCGCCGCGGTGAGCCGTCCGGCGGCACCGGTCCAGATCTCGACCCGCTGCAGCGAGAGGCTGCGTCGGAGCGCCTCGCCGAGCCCGCTGAGCGTCTCGTCGAGGTCGGCTCCCCGGCTGGCGTCCTCGCCGAACCTGCGCAGGACGTCCTCCGGCTCGTACCGGGCTCCTCGGACCACGTCGAGGACCACATTCGTGGCGCGGGTCCGTGCGCGCGTGGCGGTGATCGCGGCGAGGGCGGTGGCGATCAGCACCGGCCCGGTGAAGTCGTCCCCGCCGTCGAGCGGGCGATGCCCGAGCACGGCGATCGCGGCGACCAGGCCCAGCGCCGCGATCCCGGCGAGGCAGGCGAGATCCGCGGCGATCATCAACAGCCGCTCCGACCGCCGCCGCGCCCACGGCAGGGCGCCGGCACCCACCCCCGCGACGAGCAGAACCGCGTCGACCGAGACCGGTACCGACCAGGCGGGGTCCGCGCCACCGAGCAGCCGCGGCACGGCGCACGTCGCCGTCACCGCCGCGGCGGTCAGCACCGCGGCCGACAGCAGCTGCCGATGCGGGCCCGTCATGCGCCGGCCCCGGGCCGTTCGGACACCCGGCCGTCGCGCATGGTCACGATGCGCTCGGCGCCGGCGGCGACCTGATGGTCATGGGTGACCATCAGGATGGTCTGGCCGCGCCGGTGCAGGCGGGTGAACAGGTCCAGCACCTCGGCGGCGCCGGCCGAGTCCAGCGCGCCGGTCGGTTCGTCCGCCAGCAGGACGGTCGGCTCGTTGGCCAGCGCCCGAGCGATCGCCAGGCGCTGGCGCTGGCCACCGGACAGCGTGCCGGGCAGCGAGTCGGCGCGTTCGAGCAGCCCGAGCAGATCCAGCAGGTCGTGCCCGCGGCGCACCGCCGCCCGCCGGCCGACGCCGGACAGCCGGGCAGCCAGGACGACGTTGTCCGCGACCGTCATGGTTTCCAGCAGGTGGAAGAACTGGAAGACCATGCCGATGTGGCGCCGGCGTAACCGCGCCAGATCGGCCTCGGACCGCGACGCCAGCGACATCCCGGCGACGGTCACCGAGCCGTCGTCGACATGCTCGAGGCCGGCGACGACGTTCAGCAGGGTCGACTTGCCGCTCCCGGACGGACCCATCACGGCGACGAACTCGCCGTGCGCGACGGTCAGCCCCGCGCCACGCAGCGCGTGCACCGGTGCCGTGTCGGCGGCGAAGGTCTTGTAGACGGAACGTAACAGGACGGCGGCGTCGCCGGTTCGGGCATCGCCGCCGGCTCGGGCGCCGCCGGTTCGGGCATCGGCCAGGCCGGGCCGCGGCGGCACCTGCGAGATCGGTGAGATCGGCGAGCTCTGTGGCGCCTGCGGTGTGGCAGGTGCGTCTGACACCGGTCCGCCCCCCTCACCCTCGCAGCGATGCTCGGGCCTCCTGTCCTCGGACGCCCGTCAGATTGCTCATTTCACCCGATGCCGGCCCGCGGGGGAACACCCATCCTGGGTTCCGGGTGGCCGGGTGTTCCGGCCGACCGCCGGAGGGAGTACTGGCGTCACCCCGCATCATCGACGTGGCTGTGGATCAGGCCGCCCGCGCTGCCCCGTGCCGCCTGCTTCGCCGCCTGCCTCGGAGCAAGATCTGAGGATCTTCGTCGTCGTCACGACCAGGAGCCTCAGGTTTTCTCTGGAAACAGCCCCGGCCTCGCGCCGCAGCGCGCGGGCGAGTGGGCGAGTGGGCGAGACGGTGCCGTCGGTGAGGCCCGGGAGGTCCGAGCCCCGGTCCGGGGGTGCCGTCAAGGGCCGGACTGCTCGTCCGGCGGCGGTCCGAGTGCCGTTGCCGCCGGTGCGAATTCAGCTGGTCGGTGTCCCCTCATGCCGAGAAAGACCTTGCGTCGCAAGGGGAATGGTTCGTGTGCTGTGGGTCGGATGTGGTCTGTCGTCAGCCTGACCGGAAACTCGCTCGATTTGGCGGCTTTACCTGCGCAGACTGGGTACGTGCAGTCAATGGCTCGCCACCGCCGCCCCGCCTCGCCCCGCCGGTCCGTGCGTCCCGAGGGATCTGTCCGCGCGCGTGCCGCGCGTCCCGCCGTCGCCGCTGCCACTGTGGTGGCGGCTGGCGCCGTGACGGTCGGCACAGCGTTCGCCGTTTCGTCGGGCTCCGCCCCGGCCGTTCGGGTGTCCGCCCCGCGGGCCGAGGTCCAGACCGCGGCGGCCGCCGGGCCGGGAACCGTGACCCCGTCGTCGAGCGAGTCCACGGTGATCGCCGAGGCGGTCCGCGGCAGCTCGCTCACGGCAGCCGTCGCGCCCGGGAACTACCAGGTGGTGGGCACCGTCCTGGCCCGGTCCGACCAGTCCTGGGCCTGGGTCGAGCTCGTTCCCGTGGTGGCGGATGTCGACCGTGCCGAGGGTGTGCTGCACCGCGGCGCCACGGGGTGGGAGCTGGTCCAGCTGGGGAGCTACGAGGTCGGCTGCGGCCTCGTGCCCGCCGGCGTCGCCGCGGATCTCGAGCTGGAGTGCCCCGGCGACGAGCCGGGCTACGACGCCTGACCCGCCGCCGCGCTGACCGGCTACCCCAACCCGCTGTCGTGCCCTGCTGTTCTGTGCCCGGACATCCGAGCGCCCGGTAGCCCGCATTGGCGAGTCGCAAGGGTGAACGATTTTGGTTGTACCGACGACCGAAATCCTTCTTTCTTGCGACTCGCCAGACGATCTCGCGCCCCTTTTGTCATGCTTGAGGCGAATCGCCGGTACTGTGCGCGGCGCTGTTCTGCGTGACTGGTACGGGCGGCGCGGACCGGTGTCGGCGCGGGACCGTCCCAATGAGCAGGGCTCCGGGTCAGGCCCGCGGTGCCGGCGGGTAGGCGGGGCCACCCGCCGGGCCGATACCGCCGCCCGCCGGGCCGTTGCCCGCGGCGAGCAGGTCACGGATCTCGGTGAGCAGCCGCGTCTCGTCGCTGACCGCCGGCTCGTCCGCCTTCGCCTGCGGCTCACCGCGGCGCCGCATCTCGTTCGCCTTCGCGATGGGCAGAACGATCACAAAGTAGATCACCGCGGCCACGACGAGAAACGAGATCACATCGTTGAGGAACTGCCCGTAGTTGAAGACACTTCCGTTGATCTTGAAGTGCAGCTGGGAGAAGTCCGGTTCACCGCCGATGGCGGCGATCAGCGGTGTGAACATGTTGTCCACCAGCGATTTGACGACGGCGGTGAACGCCGTGCCGATGACGACCGCGACGGCCAGGTCGACGATGTTGCCGCGCATCAGGAACTGCTTGAAGCCCCGCAGTCCCGGGCCGATCAGCCGGGTGGGGGTCTCGACCACACCGCGTCCCCTGCTCGCCGCACTCTGCCATCCGGACATGCCCGCTCCTCCGCACCACTCGCTGCTGGGCCCGGCCGCAGGCTGACCTGCCCGGTTCCCCGTATGTCTGCCGTCGGCAGGTTATAGGGGGCTGATAGAGACCAAATCGCCAGCTCTCCACCCGAATCGCGTAATCAGCGGGTTGTGGCGTCCGGTGTGTACGAGATGTCCCAGAGACGGGCGGTCTTGTCGGTGCTCGTGGTGGCCAGCACCAGGCCGAACGGGGCGAACGTGCAGGCCATGACCGTGCTGGTGTGCCCGGTCAGGGTGGCCACCGCGGTACCGGTGGCGACGTCCCACAGCTTGGCGGTGTCGTCGGTGCTCGCCGTCGCGAGCAGCAGGCCGTCGGGGGAGAAGGCGCAGCTCTGTGCCGAACCGGGCAGCGTGAGCGTGGTCGAGCCGGTCGGGGTGTCCGTCAGGCGGGTGCCGTCGTTGCTGGTCGCGGCGAGCAGCAGGCCGTCGGGGGAGAACGAGCAGCCGTTGGCGTAGTTGGTGTGCCCGTCGAGGTGGTGCACCGTTTCGCCGTTGGTGACGTCCCACAGCAGGGTCTGGTCGGCGCCGGCCGAGACGAGCAGGCGGCCGTCGGGGGAGAACGCGCAGCTGTAGACGGAACCGCGGTGCCCGGCGAGAGTGGCGATGCAGGTGCCGGTCGAGACACCCCAGAGCCGGACGGTGCGGTCCGTGCTGACCGTCGCCAGCAGGCGGCCGTCGGGGGAGAACGCGCAGCCGTAGACGGGCCCCTTGTGGCCGTTGAGGGTCAGGGTCTGCTTCTCGGTCGCGATCTCCCAGATCCGCGCGGTCTTGTCGTAGCTGGTGGTGGCGAGCAGGCGCCCGTCGGGGGAGAACGCACAGCCGTGCAGGCCGGAGATGCGCCGGCCGCTGAGCTGGCCGGCGGCGCGGCCGGTGCCGGCGTCCCACAGCCGGGCGCCGTCCTTGCTGGTGGTGGCCAGCAACTGGCCGTCGGGGGAGAAGGCTGCGCAGGTGACGTCGCGTTCGTGGCCGCTCAGGGTCAGTCGGGACGTGACCTCTACGTGTCTCGACGGGCGGCTGGTGCGTTCGAAGCCGCGCAGGTCGGCGGGCAGTGCGGTGCCGACCGGCGTCGGAGCCGACGGCAGCGTGGTCGCGAGCCAGTCGACGTCCCGGACGGAGGCACCGGGCTCGGCGTGGGTCTCGACGAGACTGCCGGGGGATTCCGAGGCCAGGTCGAACAGGGCGCCGTCGCTGAGCCGGACGCGAGCGAGCACCGCGCCGGCGTCGAACCGCGTACCGGGCTCGACCAGCCAGCGCACCATCGTGGCCCGCCCACCCGGAATGTCCCAGCGAGCCGGCTGCACCACCGGATCGGGCCGGGCCGCGACCATCCGGCGGGTCGACACCGTGGCCGCCCAGGACGCCGCACCGAGGACGACGGCCTGGTCCGGGTCGGGCGCGGTGAAGACATGCTGCGCCGGCCAGTCGGTGCCGACGCCGAGCCGCCCGGCGAGGATCTCGGTGACCACCGGCATCCGGGACGCGCCGCCGACGGGCAGCACCCCGTCGAGCTTCTCCGGCGACACTCCGCTGGACTCCAGCAGATGCTGGCAGCAGGCCATCGTCCGGGCCAGCGTGGGGGATGCCAGCTTGGTGAAGCGGTCCCGGTCCAGGCTGACGAGCAGACCGGCGGGGCTGAAGACGTCCTCGACGAACGCGACGTCGGTGAGCTGGTGCTTCACCGCACGAGCGAAGTCGAGCAGCTCGTGGCGGGTGCGGCTGGCGGCGGTCTGGAACACCTCGCCGACACCGCTCGGGTTGAGCAGCGGCTCCAGGCCGGGCCCGTAGTGGCCGAGGATCTCGTCGAACAGCAGCTGGTCGAAGTCCCGGCCGCCGCAGTCGTGCAGTGCGCTGTGCCCGAGCAGCTCGTGCCGGCCGGCCTCGCCGATCAACAGCAGTGCGGCCTCGAACGTGCCGCCGCCGAGGTCGTACACCAGCACCAGGTCGCCGGGCCGCGGGCCACCGCTGCCCAGCGGCGCCCAGGCGACCGCCACCGGCTCGGCGAGCAGGTCGACGTCGACGAAACCGGCTTCCTCGGCCGCGGCGATCATCGCCCGGCGTAGTGGGCCGGCCGGGTCGTAGCTGGCGGGCACGGTGATGACCGCCCGGTGCAGCGCGGTGCCGTCGAGCTGGGCCTCGGCCTCCGCGCGCAGTGCCGCCAGCACCGCGGTGACCAGCGCGGCCGGTGCGTGGCTGCGGCCGTCGAGCACGATGGCGGCGTTGCGGGTCAGCCCGCGTTTGATGCCGCCGTGGTAGGCGCCGGGCCAGATCCGCTTGCGGCGTTCCGCCAGCGTGCCGACGACGACGGAGTCACCGTCGGCGAGAACGGACGAAGGCCAGGCGACGGCGCCGCTCGCCGGCTCCCGGATCGCGGTGACCTGGCCGTCGACCACCAGGGCCGCCGACGCGCTGGAGGTGCCGAAGTCGATCGCGAGGATCGGCTCTCCCACCGGCACCCTCCCGTTGACGGTCGCGGCCCGAGCTGCCCGGAACGCCGGGCGAATGATTCACCGTCGGTCGGAGGCCGACCGTTCGCGTGCGGCGTGATGTCCGGAGATGACCCAGGTCTTCCGGGAATCGTAGCGACGCACCTGCGCGAGTGGTTCGGCGGGCCGGGTGTGCGGCCCGTTCGACTGGGTACGCGACCAAGGGAGATCACCTCGTCGCGGGACGTCGGCGCGCAGCGTCGGCGATCCTAGGGAGGTTTCAGCCATGCACATCGCGATCTCGGCGGAAACGGAACCTCGGCGCGCGGTCAGGCCGCCCGGCCCGGGGCCCGATCCCATTCCACCCGGGCCACTGCCCGACCCGGTGCCGCCGGGCCCGGGGCCTGATCCGGCACCTCCCGGGCCGGGTCCGGATCCGGTGCTGCCCGGGCCCGACCCCGATCCGGTGCCGCCCGGCCCGCTGCCGGATCCGGTGCCACCGCCGCCCGGCCCGGATCTCATTCCCGGGCTGGTGTCCGGCCGGCTTTCCCGACTGGGCTTTCCCGCGACCGACGCGGGTACTGGTGCTTCATGAGCCATCGCCCCGAGGGAATCCCCGCGCCCGAACTGACCGACGCCGATCTCGTCCGCGAAGTGCGCCATCTGCACCTGACCAGGCATGACACGTTTCTCACCGGCAGCGAGGACGCGTTCGAAACGCACACGCAGCGCATGCTGGAACTGGAGCGCGAGTACCTGCGCCGCTTCCCGGACGCGGCGAGCCCGGATCCACGCAGGACCAGGGCTGGCCGCCGCCGGGCGGCCGGAGTTCCGGCCTAGGGCGTTTCCTCGACGGGCTGCCGCCGGTGGATGCGCACCCGCACCCGCGACCGGCGGCGGCTCACCGAAGGAGCCCGCTCAGAGAAGCGCCGGGTCGGAGGCCGGGCCAGAAAAGGACCGGCTCACCGACGGGGTCGGCTCAGGACGAGGTCGACGAGGCCGGCTTGCCGGGCCGCCAGCAGGTCGCCAGCAGTCCGGCCGAGCCGAGGACACCCAGCAGGACGGCGATGAGCCCACCCGCCCAGCCGTTGAGGTCCTCGATCCCGATGACGTTGTCGAGTGAGGCCTTGCCCGGCCCGAGGATGGCGATGCCGGCGCACACCACCGCGATCATCAGGACGTACTCGTAGCCCTGCCCCGGCTTGAAGATGAAGAAGCCGTTCGTGCGGTGCGCGGTGATGCCGGCCACCACCATGGTTCCGATGATCGCGCCCGCGGAGAACGGGGTCAGGAACCCGAAGGCGAGGCCGAACCCGGCGGCGAGTTCCAGCAGGCCGGACGTCCAGGCATGCACGATGCCCGGCTGCAGGCCCATGCTGGAGAACCATCCCGCGGTGCCCTGCACGCCGCCCGGCCCGAAGAGGTGGTTGTAGCCGTGCGCGACGATCGTGAGGCCGACGACGACTCTGAGAACGAGCGCCGCGGTGTCGGGCGAGGTCACGGGACCTTCCTCTCCTGGGCGTAAGGACCAGCCGACGATTGTCAGCACTGGTCTGGTCGGATGACTGCAGACGCTAGCGTTACTTCGCCGCAGATTCGACAGCTTGCGCGCAGGAGGCCCCATCGGCCCGGTGCGAGGCGGTGCGGGTGTGGCTGGGCGGGGTGTGGTGCGTGGGTGCCAGAGCGATCCTGGGGGCGGGGCGCCCGGTGGCGGGGCGCCTGGTGGCGGGTGTCGGCCTCACTACTTCGAGTGGTTGCTCTTCTGGCGGTGAGGCCGACCCGGCTCAGACCGCGGCGGTGCCCTCTGCCGCCGAGATCGCGGGGACGGATTCGATGATCCGCGTCAGCATGGAACGCAGCGCGGTGCGCTCGTCCGTGTTCAGGGGGGAGAGCAGGAGGTCGTTCATCCGCTCCACCCGGCTCGCGACCTGGCTGTGGGTGGCCTCGCCGCGCTGCGTCAGGCGCAGGACGTTGCGACGGCCGTCGCGCGGGTCGCGAACGCGGCGGATCAGCCCCCGCTGCACCAGGCGGGCGACGACGTCGGCGACGGTGGAACGATCGAGTGACGCCCGTTCGCCCAGCGTGCGCTGGTCGATGTCGGGGTCGGCGAGCAGGCTGTTGAGAACGACGAACTGCGGTGGGGTCGTCTCGGTGGACACGACAGCTGTCCAGAGTTGATATGTGACCTGCTGCAGACGGCGGGCGAGCTGTCCGGGGTGTGTCGACAGGTCAGCTACGGGCCGTGCGCGGCCGGGGTCGGTCTCCTCGGCCGGCCGTCTCGGTCCCGGGTATCGCTGGTTCACGGCGTCCTCACGGGTCTCAATGGTCACATAGGCAGATGACGCGGGCGGGGTCAGGGCTTCGTTCCATTCAGGGATGTCGGGCTGGGATGGGCTGGGACGTTCGCGCGCCCGACGGCATGGGGCTTCGCGTTGGTCATCATCTCGCATCTCTACGCCCGTTGCCGGCAAGCCGGAGGAATCGCACGGGGATGACCCCACGGAACGGGTAACTCATCCGGCATGTTCCAAACCGCGCTGTTCGTTCCAAAGATATCCGGTGGATGGTCACCGGTCGGCGTGCCGCGGATCTGCACGGGCATCCGGCGCCTGCCGGTGGGGCGTGCCCGACATGTCATCACGGCCGGCTTGAGGTGTGTCCGGCCGTTCCATTTTGCCGGCTCGAGGGTGGGAGCGTGACGTGTTCGGCGTAGCCCGTGCGGGCCGTTGACGTGCGGCAGGGCCCGCGTGGCGGGTCGTCCGGAAGGTGATCCACTGCCTGGGCCACAAGGCTCCCACCAGATATGTCAGCCAGACCTATGTCATGAAATTTCGTCCAGCGACTCCGGCGCGGTGCATAGAGTCCCCGAAGGGCGGGATGCGTGCGTCACGGTGGTCCCACGGGGGAACAACACGTAGGACTTCTTCGTCTCCGCTCCGGGTGACGTACTTGGTGCGCAGGGCGGCGATGGCTTACCGGTGGTACTCGTGGAACCACCTGCCGGCTGGAATCAGTGCCATGCTCGTGCGGATGCGCCCGGCAGAAGACCGTGTGCTTACGTGTCGTGAAGACGACCATAGGGCTGCGTGTGTCACTGAGGTGCGGTCGGCACCTTGTGTCCGAATTAGCGGTGATGTGTCCCGCCGGGGCATGATGCGGGGCGCCCGACACGGATGCGGCGTTCGGGGAGTCACCGACATCGGCGCGGGTACCCCGATGGTCATGGATGATGCACCACGAGGGCTACGGGAAAGCCTCAAACGGGTCGCCGTGACGCTGAAGGAGGCCGAGATCCCCTTCGCGCTCGGCGGCAGCTATGCCTGCTGGGCCCGTGGTGGTCCGGAGCCGGTCCACGACGTCGACTTCATGCTCCGTGAGTCCGACGTCCCCGCAGCCGTGGACGTCCTGCGCTCGGCGGGGCTGCGTCCGGTGGACCCACCTGAGGACTGGCTGACAAAGGTCTACGACGGTGACGTCCTGGTCGATCTCATTCATCACCCGGTCGGCCGGGCGGTGACCGACGAGATGCTCGCGCGCTCGCGTGACCTGTCCGTCGATTCGGTCCGGATGCCCGTCCTCGATGCGACCGACTGGTTCGAGATGACCCTGCTCGCGTTGGACGAGCGTTACTGCGATCTCGGCCGGGTACTTCCGATGATTCGCGCGATGCGGGAACAGGTCGACTGGGCCCAGGTTCGGCGGGCCACCGCCGACTCCCCGTTCGCCGAGGCCGCGTTGCTTATCGCGACCCGGCTGAAGCTGATTCCGCCACCCGTCGGAGTGCCCGCGCCTCCGGCGGGGCTGGACGTCACCGAGCCCGCGGAGTACCTCGCCGGTGACCTGCATGAGCGCCTCGCCGAGGACCCGCGGGTGGCCGAGCTCGGGCTGGAGGTGGCCGTGGGTCCGGAGGGGGTGACCGTGCGCGGCGAGGTCGCGACGGAGGCCCGCCGACACAGGCTGGACGCGGTGCTGGCGGAGCTGGTCCCCGACCGGCCGATCCGCAACGAGGTCACCGTCTCGCACCGGGAGCTGCCGCCGACAGCGGAGATCGTGGAGACCGTGCCATGATCAGAATTGCCGCTGTCGGTGACATCCATCTGGGCACGGACTCCCCGGGCACCTTCGCGCCCTGCATGGCCGGGGTCGGCGACCTCGCGGACGTGCTGCTCGTCGCGGGTGATCTCACCCAGCACGGGTCGGTGGCGGAGGCGGAGGTGGTGGCGGGGGAGCTCGTCGACGCCGAGGTGCCGGTGATCGCGGTGCTCGGCAACCACGACTACCACGGTGATCAGCCGGACCAGATCGTCTCGGTACTGGCCGACGCCGGGGTGCGGACGCTGGAGGGCACCGGGACGGTGCTGCCGGTCGGTGCCGTGCGCCTGGGGGTGGCCGGAACCAAGGGTTTCGGCGGTGGTTTCGCCGGGGCCAGCGGAAGTGACTTCGGCGAGCCGCTGATGAAGACGTTCATCCGCCACTCCAAGGAGGTCAGCGCCGGCCTGCGCACCGCCCTCGACGATCTCGACTGCGACGTGCGCGTCGCGCTGACGCACTACTCGCCGGTGCCCGACACCCTCGCCGGGGAGCGTCCGGAGATCTTCCCGTTCCTCGGCAGCTACCACCTGGCGGAGGCGGTCGACGCCGGCCGAGCCCATCTCGCGCTGCACGGGCACGCCCATGCGGGCACCGAGAAGGGGCGCACGGCCGGGGGAGTCCCCGTCCGCAACGTCGCCAGACCGGTGATCGGCCGGGCCTTCGCGCTGTACGAGGTCGACGAGGCCGCCTGCGCTCCGCGGGGGACCGCCGCCGCCGCGACGGACCACGTCACGGTGCGGCCTACGGCCGGCCGGCAGCCCGCGTCGTCACCCGAACGGGCCAGTTCGACTACGAATCTGTGGCGTTCGAGGTGAGCATGACCGGCTGGTGCGGGTACGCCCAGGACACCAGACGAGAAGGGGCGTGCTCATGTCGATGGATCGGGGCAGTGCCAAGCACGGAGCCGTGCGCGACGAGGTGCTGGCGCACGAGGTCGCAGGCTACGTCCGCGCACGTCGGGACACCCGTGTCGGCGAGTGGAGGTCGCCGGAGCCGCCGGCGGAGGACACCTCGGCGCTGGCTGCCCGTCCGGACGGCGCGGGCGTCCTCGGCAGTGCCCCGCCCGGGATGACCTCGGTGGACGTGGAGGAACGCTCCGAGCTGGCCCGGTGGCTGGGCCGCGCCGTCTTCCCGGCCGAACGCAACGAGGTGATGGACCATCTGCGCCACCAGCACGCGCCCGACCGGGTGATCGACGAGGTCGGTGGCGCGCCCGAAGGGGTCCAGTTCACGTCGCTGGGGCAGCTGTGGCGTGCGCTGCGGGCTGACGCGCACGTGGAGTCCCGGCGCTACTGAGGCCCGGACTTCCCGCTGCTGATCCAAACCTGCGACCTGGGTGAGAGACGACGTGGGTGAAAGACAGCCGAGGTTGCCAGGAAGGCTGGTACACGGCCCTCACGCTGGGCACAGGCCTGGCATGGATGGTCCTGTCCTGGAACGACAGCCGAGCCCCCGCCGACGCCCCGCGAAGGCCGGGGCGTCCGCGAGCTCCAAGGCTTCGGCGGGCTCCGCGGCGTCCGCGAGCTCCGCGTCATCGGGATCCGGGAGGCTCGCGAAGTCGCCGCATACCGCGACCGGCCCCCGCACCGGTCCGCAGCCGCCGAGCCCGATCGCGGTACATCCCGGTCGGGAGCGTGCCGGTCGGGAGCGCGCCGGTCCGGGGCGCGGCGGTCCGGGGCGCGGCGGTCCGGGGCGCGGCGCGGGGACGGCACGCCGTCGCCCCGTCGGGCGCGCCGGCTCCCGCTCCCGTTCGTGCTCCAGGTGGGTGGCCCGGCATCCGGTGGTGTTCGCGCTGGTCGGAGCGGCTGTGCTGCTCGGCTGTTCGGCCCTGCTGGGAGCACTGGACCTGTTCGCCGCGGGCGCTGTCCTCGGCTTCTGGGTCCTGATCGCCGCGACCGGCCTTGTGCTCGGCCGGCCGGGCATCGACTGGCAGATACCGACCGAGCAGCTGCGTCGCGGAGCCAGGGCCGCCGCCGCCGAGACGAGGCAGGAGGCCCGGATGCTCACCCAGCGTCTGGCTGCCGGCCGGACCGCTCGCCGGAGCGGGCGAGGAGGCGGGACACGCCCGCGGCCAGCCCAGCCAGGCGTGCCCGACCCAGAAGATGGGTAGGGAACCGGCATGGCTGGGACCTTGGACGGTGCGTGTGGACCGGGATCCTCGGACCTGCTGGTGACGCTGGCTGGCGGTCTCGACGAGGCCGAGCGGGTGGAGACCATGCAGATCATCACCCGGCGGCTCATCGCCGAGCGTGCGGCCGCGGCCGGCGGTCAGCGCGAGCGGCAGGTCGACGTGGGGACCCGTAACCGGGCCTCACGGCGGCGTGCCCCGGGTCAGGCTCCGACGTCCACCCACGACACCAAGCCGCCAGCCGCCACGAAGCCAGCCGGGTCAGCCACGAGGTCGGCAGCGCACAGGGAGCCTGAAGGGCGGCGCGGCGAGGGAAGCCCACGAGGTTCCCGGCAGGGGCGACAGCCCTGATCCGCTCCGCTGCTGCTCCCGAGCCCCCGCTGCTCCGGGGAAAGAAGTGAGGATTTTGGCTGTTGCAGCAACCGAAACCCGCACTTCTTGCGGGTTACCAACTGACTCTTCGTCCCGTTTGCGCCTGTTGGCATGAATTGCTGGCGCTGTGTGGCGGCGCGGGATCCCCGGTGGGTCGCCAGGCGGGCACGGGTAAGCGCAGGCCCCGGGACGGGTCAGTGCTGCCCGGGTCAGCCGCAGCAGCCTCCGCCGCAGCAGGCGCCCCCGCCACCACTGGCCGGCGCGGGCGCACTCGCCATCGCGGGCGCCGACGCGCCGCGGCTCACCGCGACCGCGGAGAAAACCCGAGAGGTCTCCTGATGGCCCGCGGGGCACGGCGCCGGGGCGGTGCTGTCAGCGTGGATACCGCGACGCACCTCGAAGGAAGCGTCACAGACACGGCATCGGTACTCGTAGGCGGGCACAGGGCAAGGATAGGCCGGTGCCGGGTGCCGCGGGGGCGGAGTCACCCAGCCCGGCCAGTCCGGAATCCTCACAGCCGCCTGAGAGCCGCAGGTGCCGTGCCTGGACCCTCATGCGCCTGGAAAGTCACCGGCGCCTGAGAGCCCACCTGCTAAGAGCCCACCTGAGGGTCACAGGCGCTCGAGAATCGTCGCGTTCGCGAGTCCGCCCGCCTCGCACATGGTCTGCAGCCCGTAGCGCCCACCGGTCTGCTCCAGGGCGTGCACCAGGGTCGTCATGATCCGGGCGCCGCTGGCGCCGAGCGGGTGGCCGAGTGCGATCGCACCTCCCCGTGCGTTGACCCGCTCGGCCGGGGCGCCGATCTCGGCTTGCCAGTCGAGTACGACGGCGGCGAACGCCTCGTTCACCTCGAACAGGTCGATGTCGTCGAGCCGCAGCCCGGAGCGCTCCAGCACCCGGCGGGTCGCCGGGATGACCCCGCGCAGCATCAGGAACGGGTCGTCGCCGACGACGGCGAAGCTGTGCAGCCGGGCTCGCGGGCGCAGCCCCAGCTCACGGGCCCGTTCCGAGGTGGTGATCAGCAGCGCCGCGGAGCCGTCGCTGATCTGTGAGGCGTTGCCCGCCGTCACGTTCCAGCCGATCTCCGGGAAACGCGCCGCGGCCGCCTCGTCGTAGTAGGCGGGACGAAGCCCGGCGAGCGCCTCCAGGCTCGTCGACGGACGGATCCCCTCGTCGGCGGAGACCTCGACGACCGATCCGTCCGCCTGGGTGACCTTCACCGGCGCGATCTCGGGGGTGAACAGGCCTTCCCGGGTGGCGGCGAAGGCCCGCTGGTGGCTGGCGAGCGCGAACTCGTCCAGCTGCGCGCGAGGAGTGCCGCGGCGCGCGCCGATGAGCTCCGCGCTGATGCCCTGCGGTACCAGCCCGGCGGGGTAGCGCTCGTTGATGCGGACGCCGCGGCTGTCGCCGGGCTGGGTCGCCGAGCCCATCGGGACTCGGCCCATCGACTCCACCCCGCACGCCACCACCATGTCGTACGCACCGGCGATCACGCCCTGCGCGGCGAAGTGCACGGCCTGCTGGGACGAGCCGCACTGCCGGTCGACGGTGGTGGCTGGCACGGATTCGGGCAGGCCGGCCGCGAGCCCGGCCCAGCGCGCGATGTTCGCGGACTGCTCGCCGGTCTGGGTGACACAGCCGGCGATCACGTCGTCGATGTGGGCGGGATCGATGCCGGCCCGCTCGACCACCGCGGAGATGCTGTGGGCCAGCAGGTCGATGGGGTGGACCGGAGCAAGGCTGCCGGTGGCCCGCCCGCGCCCGATCGGGGTCCGTACCGCTTCGACGATGACGGCGTCACGCATGGAGGACTCCTTCTCCCGAGTGAGTCCGAATACCAGACTCACTATGTAGGTCAGTCTGGACCTATGGGTTGGAAAAGGCAACTCACTGGTGGCGCAGGTCCCGAGCCCGCGTAGCCTGAGCCCATGACGGCTCCGCGATCATGAGGATGTCGGAGGCGAGCGTGTCGAAGTCGGAGCAGCGCGCGCCGGAGCGGTGTGGCGCCGGGCAGCCCGCGCCGGAGCAGGGCCGGCCGCAGCGGTACGTGGCTGGCGGGTCCGACGGCGCGGCGCCACCTGTCGTCGCCGAGATCCTGCGGGGCCGCGCGCCCGGCGTCGACGTACTGGTCGAGAGCCGGATCAGGGGAACCGTCGTGGGGCTCGACCCCACTGGTGCCGTGCTGCTGGCCGCCGGTGATCCGAGCGCGGTGATCTCGCCGCGTTCCACGGTCAAGCCGATGCAGGCCGTGGGCATGCTGACGGCCGGGCTCGATGTGGTCTTCGGGGCGACGCCGGTCGGGCCGGCTGTGCCGGGCGTGTCCGGCGGTGGGAGCGCCGCCGCGGGCGGCATCCCGCCGGAGCTGCTCGCGATCGTGGCCTCGTCGCACAGCGGTGAGCCCGAGCAGGTGGCGGCCGTGCGTGCCGTGCTGGCGGCGGCCGGCCGGGGGCCGAGCGACCTGGCCTGCCCGCCGGATCTTCCGCTCGGGCACCTTGCCCACGAGCGGCATCTCGCCGCCGGGGGAGGCCCCGAACGACTACTGATGAACTGCTCGGGCAAGCACGCAGGCATGATCGCCTGCTGTGCGGGGTCCGGTTGGCCGGTGAGCGGCTACCTTGAGCCGGACCACCCGCTGCAGCTGCGGATCCGGGCCGCGATCGAGGAGCTTGTCGGCGGCCCGGTGACGGCTCCCGCCGTCGACGGCTGTGGCGCACCGCTGTTCGGCGTTCCGTTGCTCGGCCTCGTACGCGGGATGCGTGAGCTTGCGCTCGCGGCGGCTGGGCCTGCGGGGCCGGCGGGGCCTGCGGGGGCCGGGCCTGCGGGTGTGGGGCCGGTGGGAACGGCGTCGCCGAGGCAGCGGGTCGCGGCGGCGATGCGCGCCTTCCCCGCCCGCGTCGGCGGGCCCGGGCGCCCGGACACGGAGCTGATGCTCGCGGTGCCGTCACTGATCGCGAAGGACGGCGCGGAAGGCGTGTCCGTCGCCGCGACGTCGGCCGGATTCGCGGCCGCCGTCAAGATCGAGGATGGTTCTCAGCGTGCCGCGATGCCGGTTCTGATCGCCGCGCTGCGGTATCTCGGTGCGTTCGGCGCCGACCCCGACGCCGATCTGGCCCGCGTCGAGGAGCTCGGCACGCCGAAGACGTTCGGCGGGGGCGCGGAGGTGGGTGTGCTGCGCGTGGTCCTCTCGCCGGGCACGTGATCACAGTGCGTGACATCGGCGTGTGATTCCGGGTGCCGGGTCGGGTGTCTGCTCCCGGCCATGTGTCGGTGTCCAGGCCTGCGACGTGCCCGAAAGCGGCGTTGCGTGCGTGTGGTGGCACAGCTGTGTAATGCTGTCCGTCACATAAGCCTCACTCTGGGACATGGCCAGGGGGTGGTGGTAACTCGGGCGGTCCGGCCGGTTACGCGTCAGGCAGCATTGTTGATCCGCTGCACAGGATGGGGAGATGGCCGACAACGCGATGATTGCTGCCCAGGTCGCGACGCTCGTCCGCGATCAGGGAGTCGTGGACCGGCTGACCATCACCGGTCCGGTGGATGTCCTGCCGAGTCTGCACCGGGTGACGGAGCTGGCCACGGCGAGCGTCGCCGCCGCGGCCGTGGGCGCCGGCCGGTTACTCGTCGCGCGGAACTCCGGCACCAGTGGCCTCTGTGGTTCCGGCGGTGCCGATAGTTCCATTGGTTTCGGCGATTCCGCTGGTTCCGCTGCCTGCTGGCCGGGTGCGGGTGCGGATGCGACGAGCCAGCCGGAGATCGAGATCGATACCCGGCACGCCTGCGCGGCGTTCCGCAGCGAACGGTATCTGCGGGTCGATGGCCGGCCCATGCCGACGCCCTGGGACCCGATCTCCGGCTACTACCGCACCGCCGACGACCGGTGGATCGAGCTGCACTGCAACTTCCCGCATCACCGGGCCGGGATCCTGGAGCTGCTCGACGTGTCGAACGACCGGGCCGAGGTCGAACGAGCCGTCGCGCGCTTCGAGGCCGAGTCGCTCGAGCTGGAGCTGCAGGCGATGGGCATGTGCGCCACGATGGCGCGTGACGAGGACGAGTGGTCGTCCCACCGGCAGGCGAAGGCGCTGGCCGAGCTGCCCGTCCTGGAGATCGAGCCGCTCGGGGAGGCCGCGCCGACCCGGCTTCGACCGGCCGACCTGCCGGCCGAGGGCATCCGCGTGCTGGACCTGAGCCGGGTCGTCGCCGGGCCGGTCTGTGGCCGGACCCTCGCCGGCTACGGCGCGGAGGTGCTACGGGTCGGCGCCGCACATCTGCCCGAGGAGCGGTCACTGCTCATCGACACCGGCTTCGGGAAGCGGAACACGTTCCTCAACCTGCGGGTCGCCGCGGACGCACGCCGGCTGCGGGAGCTGATCTCGACCGTCGACGTCGTCATCCAGGCCTACCGCCCGCGTGCGCTGGACCGCCTGGGTTTCGGCCCGGACGCGTTGGCCCGCCTGCGGCCCGGAGTCGTGGTCGCGACGATCAGCGCCTACGGCCGTACCGGCCCGTGGAGCGGCCTGCGTGGCTTCGACAGCCTCGTCCAGACCGCTTCGGGTATCGCGATGGCGGAGGGCCGGGCTGGTGGTGACGACGGCCCGCGGCTCCTGCCCGCCCAGGTGCTCGACCACACGGCCGGTTATCTCGCCGCCTACGGCGTCCTGGCAGCCCTGGCCCGGCGGGGCGAGGAGGGCGGGAGCTGGCACGTCCGGACGTCGCTAGCCCAGGCGGGGCGGTGGCTGCAGGAGCTGGGCCACCGCGACACGCTCGCGGTGCCGGACCAGACCAGAGCCGACGCGGAGGGCTTCTGCCGGCGGCTGCGCAGCGAGTTCGGTGAGGTCTCCTACATCGCGCCCCCGGGAACGGTCGGCGGCCGGGCGCCGGGCTGGACGATGGCGCCAGCCTCACTGGGTACCAGCCCGCCAGGCTGGGAGCCCCGGGACGAGGCCTAGCGTCCCGCTGCCGCTGCCGCTGCCGCTGCCGCTGCCGCTGCCGCTGCCGCTGCCGCTGCCGCTGCCGCTGCCCCGCCCAGGCTTCTGCCTGCGGCCCTGCCTCTGCCTGCGGGGCCCGGCCTCGGTGTTGCTCGGTAGCAGCGGCAGATCGTAGCCACAGTGCGAAGATCTGAGGATTCTGGTCGTTCCAGCAACCACGATCCTCAGATCCTGCTCGCCGATGACCGCCTGAACGGGCCGGGTCGTCTCGTCCACAGGCCTGTCGTCGCGTAGGACTGGGTTTTGCGACTTCGTGGTGGCGCGAACCGGAGGCGACGCAGGACATGATCAGGCGACCGGCCATGGGCGCGATCGCCCTCGCCGTCGTGACGGCGGTGACCGTGACGGCATGTGGGCTCGGTCGGGAGGACTCGCCCGGCGACGGCAGGAAGACCATCACCATCGGCTTTCAGGGCATGCTGTCCGGCGACGACCGCAAGCTCGGCGTCAACGCCCTCTACGGGGTGCGGACGGCGGTCGCGGAGGTGAACGCCGACGCCAGCGTCCCGTTCCGGCTGAAGCTCGTCGAGGTCGATGACGGCGGCTCGCCCGACCGGGCGCCGGGTGCGGCGCGCGGCCTCGTCCGGGATTCCGACGTGGTGGCGGTGATCGGGCCGCTGCTGACGGACACCGCCGAGGTCAGCGAGCCGCTCTACAGCGAGGCCGGCCTGCTCTCGGTGAGCCCGTCCGCGACCGGTCCGGCCCTGACGGATCTGGGCTTCACCACCTTCTACCGGGCGATCGCCCCGGACACCGTGCAGGGGCGGGCGGTCGCGGACTACATCTCCACCGTCCTCGAGGCGAAGAAGGTGTACTCGATCGACGACCGCGGTGACTACGGCATCGGGCTGTCCACCGCGCTGGAGGCCGAGCTGACCTCCGACGGGGTCGATGTCACGCACGACGGGATCGACCCGGCCAGGGACTACACCACCCAGGCCGAGCGGATCATCGCGGAGGCGCCGGACGTGGTCTACTACGCCGGCTACTACACCGACCTCGCCCGGCTCGCCGAGGCGTTGCGGGACAAGGGCTTCGCCGGCACCGTGATGTCGGGTGACGGTTCGCGGGACCAGCGGTACGTCACCCGGGCCGGCGCCGACGTCGCCGAGGGAACGTTCTTCTCGTGCGCCTGTGCGGACGTCCACGAGGACGCGAACGCGGCGGACTTCGTCGTCTCCTTCGAGACGGCCAACGGCGGGGCGCAGCCCGGGGTCTACTCGGGCGAGGCGTACGACGCCACCAGGGCCCTGGTACGCGCGCTGCGGGTCGTCGGCCCCGACGGGGACCGCCGGGCGGTCGCCCGTGCCTTCGCGGACGTCAGCTGGAAGGGCGTCACCCGGGACATCTCGTTCGAGGAGACCGGCGAGCTCAAGGTGCCCACCGTCTACCTGTACAAGGTCGAGGACGGCGAGATCGTGAGCCTCGGGAAGATCACGGACCTGCTCCGATCCTGATGCCCCGCAGGGGCTGTCGGGACGTCTCCGGCACCGATGGGGTGTCGTCCCTGCGTGGCGTGGGTGGTCGATCGGCCGGACTGTGCTGGATTCGGCGTAAGGTTGAGCACGCTGAACCTTCCACTAACGTAAGGGTTGTTTTCCTGTCATGGTGCGGTCGCCGATCAGCGGTGACACACCGTCCCCGCGCCGTCTGGCGGACCGGGCGGCGGTGGTGACCGGTGCTTCCAGCGGAATCGGCTATGCGGTGGCGCTTGATCTCGCGGCCGCCGGGGCGGCTGTCCTGGCGACCGGGCGGGACGCCGCCGCGTTGTCCCGCCTCGCGGCCGAGGCCGCTCGTCACGAGCTCGACGTGCGCGTCTTCGCCACCGAGATCACCGATCCCGCCGGCCGGGAGCGGCTGGTCGAAACCGCGCGGGAAATGCTGGGCGACGTCTCCGTGCTCGTTCATTCAGCCGGCGTTTACCACAGCGACCCGATGAGCATCGCGAGCCTCGCTGATCTCGACGATCAGTACGCCGTCAACCTGCGGGCGCCGTACGCGCTGACGCAGCTGCTCCTGCCCGATCTCACCCGGACGCTGGGCGACATCATCTTCGTGAACTCCACCCAGGGGCTGGCGGCGGGGCCGGCGGTCGGTCAGTACGCGGCGACGAAGCACGCGCTGCGCGCGATCGCGGACAGCCTGCGCGCCGAGCTTGGGCCGAAGGGGCCACGGGTGTGCACGATCCTGCCAGGGCGGACGGCCACCGCGATGCAGCGGCGGATCTTCGAGACGGAGGGCCGGGACTGGGATCCCGATGCCCTCATGCAGCCCGAGGACGTGGCGGCGATGGTGCATTCCGTGGTCGAGCTGCCGCGCCGGGTCGAGGTGACCGACATCGTGATGCGGCCGACGCAGAAGGTCGCGGCGATGTAACGAAACGACACCCGGATTTCCGGGCGTGCAATTGATGGTGAACATGAAATGGTCCGGCGGCGGTGCCCCGGGCCGGCAGTGAGAATCGAGCTCTGATCCGACCTCCAACAGGATCCCCGGCGAGACCCTTCCATCCCACGGTGAACGGTCGGGATTCCGGGGGTCCGAGCCGACGATGGAAAGGGCTCAGTGTTCAGCGCAGCCAGAATTCTTGGTGCCCTCGCCGTCGCGTTCACCGCATTGCTGGGAACCAGCACCTCGGCGTCCGCGGCGACCCACGACCCGGTAATTTTCGTCTACGGTTTCAACGGCTCGACGTCCACCTGGACCGACATGGTCGCCGACTTCCAGGCCCACGGCTACTCCGCGTCCGAACTGACCATCTTCACCTACACCTCGACCCAGTCGAACGTGACCACGGCGAACCAGCTGGCCAGTAAGGTCGCCGCGGTGCGGTCCGCCACCGGCGCGGCCAAGGTCGACCTGGTCACCCACTCGATGGGTGCGCTGTCCTCCCGCTACTTCCTGAAGAACCTGGGCGGGACGTCCGTCGTCGACGACTGGGTTTCGCTCGGCGGCCCGAATCACGGCACCACCACCGCCTCCCTGTGCAGCTGGTTGTTCACGGCCTGCTCGGACATGGTCCCCGGATCCTCTTTCCTGAACGCGCTCAACGCCACCGACGAGACGCCGGGCTCGGTCAGCTACGGCACCTGGTGGTCGTCGTGTGACGACACCATCAATCCCGATTCGAGTGTTGCGCTGACCGGTGCGACCAATACCGCCGCCGGCTGCCTGGGCCATTCCGAGCTGCATGACGACGACACCGTGGCCGCCGGAGTGCGCGCGTTCATCGCCTGAGCCGAGGGCCCAGTGAGGCGGCGAATGCGGTACCGGCCGAACGTCGCGACGAGGCGATATCGGTGACGGAACGTGACCGTGGCCCGTGCTGGTGCCCGTTCCGGTGCCGTGACCGGCAGGTGTAACCCCGATCTGGGATTCTGCCGGTCACGGCACTGATTTCCCGGCCTACGGCGGCGGGATCGCCCCCCTGCTCCGGTACCTTGGCTTCCGTCGGAAGCGCCCCAGTCCGTCCCATCTCTCCCGTTTCGTCACTGTTTGTCGCTGTTTGGCGGTCGAGACCGGTTCGGCCGCCCGCGGGCTGTCCGGCGCTCCGTCACCGACCTGAGGAGCTTGGCGACGTGACCGATTTCCGCGGCCGAACCGCGCTGGTGACGGGTGCTTCTTCGGGGATCGGCGCCGCCCTGGCCGAAGCGTTGGCCGGGCGCGGGGCCGATCTCGTCCTCACCGCGCCGGACCAGACGCGCCTGCGGGCCGTCGCGGACAGAATTCGACTCCTGCACGGCGTGGACGTCGCCGTGATCCCGGCGGATCTCTCCGAGGAGAGCGGCCCGGACGATCTGGTCGAACGGGTGCTGGCCGACGGCCACCAGATCGACGTGCTCATCAACAACGCCGGCTTCGGAACACGCGGCCGGTATGACGAGCTGGCCGCCGAACGAGACCACCGCGAGGTCATGCTCAACGCCGTCGCGGTCGAGCGGCTGACCCACCTGCTGTTGCCCGCCATGGTCGAACGCGGACGCGGGACGCTGATCAACGTCTCGTCGACGTCGGGTTTCCAGGCGGTCCCCTACATGGCTGTCTACGGCGCGTCGAAGGCCTTCGTGTTGTCCTTCTCGATCGCGTTGTGGGCCGAGTACCGGTCCCGCGGTATCCAGGTGCTCGCGCTGTGCCCCGGGCCGACCGACACCAGCTTCTTCGACGCCCTCGGGTCGACGATGAGCGCGGGCGGCCGGCTGCGCACCACCGAGGAGGTTGTGACCAGCGCCTTCCGGGCGTTGGACCGCGGCCAGCCCTACGTGATCGACGGTCGGCTCAACTACCTGACCTCGAACGCGTCCCGCCTGCTGCGCCGCGGGTTCGTCGCGGGGATCACCGCGCGGGTCCTCGGCCCGCAGACCGGCCACGCCTGACCGCGGCACGCCGCCGCCGTCCGTCCAGCGTCAAAGGGCTCGCCGTCCGTCCAGCGTCAAAGTGCTCTTGACAGACGGCGCGTCGGCGAGAGGATGGCAGGCATGGGCGAATACCGGCGCGCGTACGACGACTGGCAGGCCGACCCGGAAGGCTTCTGGGGCGCCGCGGCGGAGGCCGTCACCTGGACCCGCCCGCCGGTACGGGTCCTCGACGCGGGCACCCCGCCCTTCTACCGCTGGTTTCCCGACGCGGAGCTGAACACCAGCGTGAACGCCCTGGACCGGCACGTCGACGCCGGCCGCGGGGACGCAACCGCCCTGGTCTACGACTCGCCGGTGGCGGGCACCACCCGCCGCCTCACCTTCGCCCAGCTCACCGACGAGGTGGCCCGGGCCGCCGGCGCGCTCGCGTCGCTCGGGGTCGGGCGCGGCGACCGGGTCATCATCTACCTGCCCATGATCCCCGAGGCGGTCGTGGCGATGCTGGCCTGTGCCCGGCTCGGTGCGGTCCACTCTGTGGTCTTCGGCGGCTTCGCCGCCCCGGAGCTCGCGGCCCGTATCGACGACGCCCGCCCGGTGGCGATCGTCAGCGCGTCCTGCGGCATCGAGCCGACGCGGCTGGTGCCCTACAAGCCGATGCTGGACGAGGCCATCGCCCTGGCCACCCACAAGCCGGCGGCCTGCGTCATCGTCCAGCGCGAACAGCAGCGCTGCGAGCTGCTCGCCGGGCGGGACCACGACTGGGAGCCGCTCGTCACCGCGGCGCCGCCGCACCCGGCGGTCCCGGTCGCGGCGACGGACCCGCTGTACATCCTTTACACGTCCGGGACGACCGGGCGCCCGAAGGGGATCGTTCGGGACAACGGCGGCCACGCGGTCGCGATGGCCTGGTCGATGCGCAACGTGTACGGCATCGGGCCGGGCGACGTGATGTGGGCCGCCTCCGACATCGGGTGGGCGGTCGGCCACTCGTACACGGTCTACGCGCCGCTGATCGCCGGTGCGACGACCATCCTGTACGAGGGGAAGCCGGTGGGCACCCCCGACGCGGGGGCCTTCTGGCGAGTGATCGCGGAGCACGGGGTGAACATCCTGTTCACCGCGCCCACCGCGATCCGCGCGATCAAGAAGGAGGACCCGGCGGGCGCCTTGGCCGGCAGGTACGACCTCGCCTCGCTGCGGGCGCTCTTCCTCGCCGGTGAGCGCCTGGACCCGGCGACGTTCGACTGGGCCACGGCGGTGCTCGGGCTCCCGGTGATCGACAACTGGTGGCAGACCGAGACCGGCTGGGCCATCTGCTCCTCGCCGTTCGGGCTGGAGCGGATGCCGCTCAAGGCCGGGAGCCCGTCCGTCCCGATGCCGGGGTACGACGTCCGGGTGCTCGGCCCGGCGGGCGAGGAGGTCGCCGCCGGGGTCGAGGGCGCCATCTGCCTGCGGCTGCCGCTGCCGCCCGGCACCCTGCCCACGCTGTGGGAGGACGACGACCGCTACGTCGCGTCGTATCTCTCGGCGTTCGCCGGCTACTACCTGACCGGCGACGGCGGCTTCGTGGACGACGACGGCTATCTGTACGTCCTAGGGCGCACCGACGACGTGATCAACGTGGCCGGCCATCGGCTCTCCGCCGGTTCGATGGAGGCGGTGCTCGCCTCGCATCCGGCGGTGGCCGAATGCGCGGTCGTCGGCGTGGCGGACACCTTCAAGGGGCAGGTGCCGCGCGGGCTCGTGGTCATGAAGAGTGGCGTGGAGACCTCCTCGGCGGCGCTGGAGGCCGAGCTCGTGGCGCTGGTCCGCGCCGAGATCGGCCCGGTCGCCGCACTGCGGCGGGTGGACGTCGTCGCCGCGCTGCCCAAGACCCGGTCCGGCAAGATCCTGCGCCGGACCATGCGTGAGCTGGCGGACGGTCGCTCGCCGGCGGTTCCGTCCACCATCGAGGACGTGGCGGTCCTCGACGCGATCCGCCCGGTGCTGGCCCCCGACTCCTGAGCCCTAGGCGCCCAGATGCTCGCCCAGCTCGCCCGCCGGCTCCTGGTGGTCGACGTAGGCGTCGGCGATCAGGTCGAGCTCGTCGAGAGGGTAGTCGAGCTTGCGGCGCATCGTGCGGCGCCCGACGAGCAGCAGCTGAAGCAGGTACTCCGGGACGTCGGCGCGCTGGCACCGCTGGAAGCCCATCGTGTACCAGGTGTGCGCCTCGACGAGCTGGTCGTGCTCCGCCAGGGTCTCGGCGACCGCCGCGTAGACGTCCGGGTCCCTGGGCCGGCTCGCCTTGATCTCGGCGAGCAGAGCCGTGGCCTCGGTGGCGCGTTCGAGCCGCTCAGCGGTGTCGGTGCCGGCCGTGCCGGCCGTGCCAGCCGTGCCGGCGGAGCCTGGCTCGCCGGCGACACGTGCCGCGGGCTCCGTGGTCGCCGCGCTGTCACTGTTCCAACGCAGGAGCGCGTCGTGCAGCCAGACCCTGGGATCGAATTCCTCCCGCCCGCTGTCGCGTGAAGCGACCAGGGCGGCGCGGTAGCAGCGCACGGCCTCGTCCCACCGGCGGGCGAGGCCGTACTGGCCTCCCGCGTGGACCAGCAGCGTCGTGGCGCTGATCTCGCCGTGAAGCGCGGGCTGGCCGGCGAGGTCCTCGAACTCGGCCGCCGCCTGCTCGTGCCGGCCGTCACCCGCGGCACGGATGGTGATGTCGTCGATGTCGTCCTCGGTGAGCACGCGGCCATTCTGCTCCGCCAGCCGGATCGTGGAGCGTGAAGGCCCGCTGTTGCTACCGCTGCTGCTGAGCAAGGGTCGCCAGGCCGCTGCGCTGGCCTCCACGGATGCAGGGAAAAATAGGGCCGGGTCGCCTGGTAAGCCGGTGATTCTGTGATGCCGGTGAGCTCGTGAAGCAAGGCTGGCGATGGAGGCCGGTTCCGGGACTACGGTTTGTGCCATGGCAGCCGCCCCTGGCGGCTGCCGGGAGCACGTGTGTCAGATTCGCCCGTTCCCTGGTCTCTCCAGGCGACCCGATGTCCACCGATGGTCATCGGGTCGAAGGGGGCGGCGTTGGGCCGGCAGGACGTCAAGGACGAGGTCATCTACCTGCGGGCGGCCG